>DATKHZ010000063.1:0-5410 GCA_035509995.1 Acidimicrobiales bacterium
CGATCACTTTTTCGAAGCAGCCGTCGGGGAAGGGAAGAGCCGTGCCGTCGGCGGCGACGACGTGGCCCTGGCCCCCGTTCTCCGCCGTTTGCTTGTCCTCATCGAGCATTGCAGCGACCCAGCCGTTGGCGGCCAGCAGTGCCTCCCGGTCGGAGTCAAGTGCTGTGACGACCGCCCCCCGGCGCATCGCCTCGAAGGAGTGGCGGCCGCCCCCGCAGCCGAAGTCGAGCAGCCTGTCGCCCGGGCGAACCGCGAGCTGGTTGTAGCGGACCGTCAGCACTGCTGCTGAACGGTTCGATCGGCGATCACGGAGCGGTACTGCTCGACGACGCCCCCAGCGCAGCGTGCCCAGGTGAAACGCTCGAGCACCCGGCGCCGGCCCGCCTTGCCAAGCCGAGCGCCGAGATCGGCGCCCGACGTGGCAGAGCCCGATGTGCCCGCTGTGCGGGAGCCCGAGGTGGCCGAGGTGCCGCGGCCCGGGATGCCCGTAGTGGAGATGAGCCGCCCTAGCGCCGCGGCCAGCGCACCTGCGTCGCCCGGCGGGACGAGGAGGGCCGCGAGCCCCTCGGGACCGAGGACCTCCGGCAAGGCGCCGCCCGCGCTCGCGACCACCGGGGCCTCACAGGCCATCGCTTCGACCGCCGGGAGCGAGAACCCCTAGTACAGCGATGGCACCGCGACCGCAGAGGCCTGGGCGTACATCTCGACGAGCTCCGCGTCGGTTACACCCGGCCGGAACGTCACAGCACCCTCCAGGCCGAGCCGTTCCATTGCCTGCAGCGCCGCGCTGGCGGGCCGAGGTTCGCCGACGACGACCAGGTGGGCTTCTGGTTGCTCGGTCCTGAGCTTGGCGACGGCCTCGAGAAGATAGACGAGCCCTTTCAGGGGCACGTCGGCGCTGGCCGTGGTCATGATCCGCCCCGGCACCCTCGCCACATGGGGCAACGGCCGGAAGAGCTCGTGGTCCGCACCTATCGGGACCACGGCGACCCGTTCGGGTGCAACGCCCATCTGCTCGACGATGTCGCGGCGAGATGAGGAAGACACGGTGAGGATGCGGGGCATTTGGCAGGCGACACGGTCCTGCATACGCACGAAGCCGTACCAACGGCGCAGCGACAATTCCCTCCAACGGGTCGCCGCCTGGCCAAGGTCGACCAGCCTGTCTACGGTGACCGGGTGATGGCAGGTACCGATGATCGGCCAGCCGTCGGCCATGAGCCCGAGTAGCCCGGTCCCGAAGGACTGGTTGTCGTGCACGATGTCGTAGTCGGCCCGGCGCGCCCTCAGGAGATCCCTAACCCTCAAGCTGAACGTTAGAGGTTCGGGGAAACCGCCCGTCAGCATCGTCCCAAGTTCCACCAGGTCGACCCAGGAGCGGACCTCCCGGATGTTGGGAATACGAAAAGGGTCAGGTTCCCGGTAGAGGTCCAGGCTTGGCACCTTGACCAACCGGACCCCCTCGGCCTCTTCCAGGGTCGGCCAGGGTTGGCCCGAGAACACTGTCACCTCGTGGCCGAGCCTCGCCAACTCCCTCGAGAGGAACCGGGTGTAGACGCCCTGGCCGCCCGAACGGGGATTGCCTCTGTAGACGAGCAGCGCGACCCGCAAGTACTCGCGCTCGGCGCTAGCGAGGGTCACAGACGACCGAGCGTTCCATATGTGCCGGAGGACATGTGGCGTCCAGCGTTGCCGTCCCGGGACCGTTGGTCAAACTGGGGTCGCAACTCGCGCCAGGGTGGGCGCTATCTCCCAGCAAGCCGGCGCAGGAAGCGCAAGGACCCGAGCGCCCCGGCCTCGCCGAACTCGTCGAACTCGCTGAACTGCGTCGAGCGGAGGGCGGCACGGTAGATGTCGTAGGGGACCTGGCCGCCGTCTCGCGGGTCGGCGAACACGTCGTGTATGGCCAGGGTTCCGCCCGCGGCGACCTTCGGGGACCAGGACCGGAAGTCCTCCCAGGCCACCTGCTCGCTGTGCCCCCCGTCGATGAACAGGAGCGACAATGGCGCCTGCCACGACCGAGCGACGGTAGACGACTCGCCGACGACCAGGACGACGTCGGCTTCAAGGCCGGCGTCGACGAGCGTGCGGCGCGCCCAGGGCAAGGTATCGGTCAGGCCCGTTGCCGGGTCGACCACGTCGGGGTCGTGATCGGGCCACCCGGGCTGGAGCTCGAGAGACCCGCGGTGATGGTCGACGCTGAACAGCACCGTCCCGCTCTCCTTGGCGGCTGCCCCCAGGTAGGTCGCGGACTTCCCGCAGTAGGTGCCGATCTCGAGAAGTGGGCCAAGGCCGCTTCGCCCGGCATGTAAGCCTGCTCGGTAAAGCGCAAGGCCCTCTTCATCGGACATGAAGCCCTTGGCCGCACGTGCCACGGCAAGCCACCCAGGCGTTTCGCTCAAGAGTGCCTCAGTAGCCGGGCGTCGGGGCGCGGTGCCTCAGTAACGAGCCTCCGGGACGAGATGCTCGCCCGCCGAGTTCCCGTCCTGGCCCGTCTTTGTCTGGCCCGTCGGTGCCTGGCCAGTTGTTGCGTGGCCGGCGCTACCCCCATTGCCCGCAGCCCGACCCGCACCATCCGCTCCACCCACGCCATCCACGCCGACGTTGCCCTCGGCCCCCGTGATCTTCGCAGCGAAAACAATCCGGTTGAACACGAGGAACTTGACGATCCAGACCACGCCGTAGGCAAACAGCGAGGCGCCCATTATGGCGATGACCCTCGGCGCCCCATGGACGTGGTGCGCCTGGGTCATACTGTCGGCCAGCTGGACGGTCCCGGTAGAGCCCAAGTAGCCGACCAGCGTGAAACCCCAGAACGGTGCGACCTCTCGCCAGAGATGGCTCTTCCCCCTCTTGCCCCAAGCCCATTTCCGGTTGAGCTCGTACGAGGCCGGCGTCGACGCAACAGCGCCGAGAGTGTTGGAGAGTATGCCTGAAAGCCCGAACACCCCCGTGCACAACAGGATCGTCACCTGGCTGATCACGACAGCCACCCCTGAGACCATCGAGTAACGGATGAACTTGTGCACCGAACGGTCACCGCGGGTCGGTATCAGGATCTTCTCGATGAACGGGATGGCCAGCAAGCTCTTCACTAACCGTGTCCGAACGATGCGCTCGTACAGCGCCACTGGCGCACCGTCGGAGGCCGAGGAGCCCTGCTTCGAGGTCACCCATCCATTCTACTTGGGCACCCGGATCCTGGCGCGCGAAGCGCGAAACGACCATTTGGCTAAAGCCCACAGCCCTGTTCCTCTAGCATCGACCTGCCATGGCCAAGCCCGACGTACTGACCCCACAGGCAACCGACTTCCCGCAGTGGTACCAGGACGTGCTCGCCAAAGCGGAGCTCGCCGAGGGCGGCCCGGTGCGCGGCACCATCGTCATCCGGCCGTACGGCTATGCCATCTGGGAGCGCATGCAGGCGGAAATCGACGCCCGGATCAAGGCTGCAGGGACCCCGAACGCCTACTTCCCCCTGTTCATCCCCGAGAGCTACTTCCACCGCGAGGCCCAACATGTCGAGGGGTTCAGCCCCGAGCTGGCCGTCGTTACCCACGGCGGCGGTAAGAAATTGGAAGAGCCCGTGGTGGTACGCCCTACCAGCGAGACCATTATCGACTCGTTCCTGGCCAAGTGGATCCAGAGTTACCGGGATCTCCCGATGCGCGTAAACCAGTGGGCCAACGTCGTGCGCTGGGAACTGAGGCCGCGGCTTTTCCTGCGGACGACCGAGTTCCTCTGGCAAGAGGGCCACACTGCGCACGCCACCGAAGACGACGCTCACGATTACGCGCTGCAAATCCTTCATGAGGTCTACGCGGACTTCATGATCAACGTGTTGGCTATCCCTGTTCTTGTCGGCCGCAAAACCGACCAGGAACGTTTCGCCGGCGCGACGACGACCTGGACCACCGAAGCGATGATGCGCGACGGCAAGGCCCTCCAGATGGGGACGAGCCACGAACTTGGGCAGAATTTCGCCAAGGCGTTCGACATAAAGTTCCTCGACGAATCGGGCCATCAGGCCTTCGTGTGGCAGACCTCATGGGGCTCTTCGAGCCGCTTGATGGGCGCACTCGTCATGGCCCATGGCGACGATGCCGGCCTCCGGGTGCCACCTCAACTGGCGCCTGTCCAGGTCGTGGTGCTGGCTGTGCGCACCGAGGACGGGGCTGGCGAGGCGGCCGCGGCGCTAGTCAAGGCACTCAAGGCGGCGGGCCACAGAGCAGAGCTGGACGTGAAGACCGACCTGTCCTTCGGCCGGCGAGTGGTGGGATGGGAGCTGAAGGGAGTGCCCGCCCGGGTCGAGCTCGGCCCTAGGGACCTCGCGGCAGGCACCGCAGTGCTGTGCCGGCGTGACGACGCAACCAAGGTGACCGTGACCCTGGACGGCGTGGTGGCAGAGGTCGGGAAGTTGCTCGAATCGAGCCAGGCGAGACTGCTCGACGAGGCTGTCCAGCTTCGCGAGGCCCGGACCATCCGGGTGGCCAGCGTCGCGGAGGCCGAAGAGGCGGCCCAATCGGGCTTCGCGGTGCTCCCCGGCAACCTCCTCGCTGCCGATGAGGCTGAGGCCCGGCTTAATGCCGGCGGGGTGTCGGTGCGCCTTCTCCGCCGACGCGACGGGTCCCTCCCCAGCCCCTCGGAAGACGTCGCCGACCTGGAAGCAGTCGTCGGCCGCGCGTATTAGGGCTGGCCAAGGCGGGCAACTGGCCGGAGGCTGGGCGAGGACCGCCGGAGGCTAGGTGAGGACCGGTCCGGCGGCTACCCGAGGGACACCGGAGGGCCGTCGACCCGGCCAACTAGGAGGGGAACCGGAACCTGTAAACGTTGGTTTCCCGTGGTTCGAAGCCCATCCTCCGGTAAAGGCGGTTAGCCGCCTCCCTCGAGGGGCGAGAAGTGAGGTCAACGGTCTGGGCCCCCCGGGCGGTGGCAAGTTCGATGGCCGCCTGAGTGAGCGCCTCCCCTACCCCCTGCCCCCTCGACCCGCTGTCGACTACGACGTCCTCTATCCAGGCGCGCACCCCTGTCGGCAGTCGGAAGGTAACCAGGGTCAGCATCCCTACAATCGGCCCGTACCGCTCCCCGGCTGCGCCGGCCCGCTCTTCTTCCGCACTCAGGTCCACGCTCCGGGCGCCCCGTTCGCCGCCGTCGTCGACGTCCCCGTCAGTCCCCGAGCCGTCGTCACATGCCAACAGGAGCGTGGTCGCCTGGGATGTAACGATCTGGTCGATCTCGAGCCCACTTGGGAGGCGAGCCGATCCGGACAACTGGGGCAAGAGGTGATGGACAGCTCTCACCAAGTCTTCTGTTACCTCGCTGGCCGGCCAGACACGCAGCACGCAATAAACACTAGGTCCTGGGCTGGGCATCGCCTCGCTGAGCTGATCGCGGCAAACTGCCTTCTTGT
>DATKHZ010000064.1:0-2248 GCA_035509995.1 Acidimicrobiales bacterium
GCTGCCAGGCGGCGTAGTCGGCGTAGCCCAGGGCCGGGCCCGGCAGTGGCGACGGCTCATCGTTGACGAAGCTGGCGTAAAGAGCCGACAGCTCCTTTGTGAGGATCCGCTTCGAGACCTCGTCCGAAGCGATGTGGTGACTTGCCAGGACCACGACGTGGTCGTCATCGGCCACCCGGAACAGTTGGGCCCGGAGCAGCACGTCGCGCCCGAGGTCGAACGGACGGCGGACCTCGCCCTCCACTGCGGCCCGGATACCTTCCTCACTCAAGGCGTCGGGTAGCACCGTGAGCGAGAACGGGACCGCTACATCCTCGAGGACCTCGACTCGGAGGTCGTCGCCGTCCAGACGCACCGTAGTGCGCAGCACCTCGTGGCGTCGGAGCAGTTCATCACACGTCCGGCGCAAAGCGGCGATGTCGAGCGAGCCGCGGAGGCGCAATACGATCGGGGTGTTGTAAGCGACCAGCCCGGGAGCCAGTTCGTGGAGCACGAACAGGCGCTCCTGGGCGAACGACAGCGCGCGGGGCACGCCGGGTGCGACACGACGAAGCTCCCTGGGGGCGGCCCGCCGTGACGGGGGCACCTTCAACAAGGCGCGCTTATCATGAGAAACCCCGTTGCCACCGGCAGCCGCGGCACCCTGCAGCGTTCCCGCTCGCGTAGCGGCCTCCCCGTTCGTACCTGCCCGCGATGGCTCCGCCCCGTTCTGATAGTCCACCTGTCTAATAACCAACAATGATCGCGAACTCTCGAGACTGGTGCCAGTAGGGCGGGGCGAGGAAGTGGGCGCTGTTCATTTCACCCCTTGAAGCGCCTATGCAACCACTTGACCGGTGTTGGCTACTCTCGGCGAGTGGACCGTCAGGACGCCCGGCGAGCGGGGGACGCCAACCTGGTGTCCTATTTGCGCCATCTCGCGCGCTGTGCACCCAGGGGCAGCGTCCGGGAGGCGCCGGGTTACCTCTGCTTCGCCGGCGGGCACGACTACCCCGGCACCTACACCAACGGGGTGATCAGGCGGGGACGAGGTTCGCCTCCTGCGGAGTTGCTGGCCGCAGCAGACGACTTCTTCTCCCCCATGCGGCGCGGCTACATGGTCTGGGTCCGTGGGGACGCCGACAGCGACCTCGAGGAGGAGCTCCGCCGCCGCAGTTGGTGGCTGAGACCGCCGGAGACGGGCAACCCCGGGATCGCCAGCGATCACCCGATCGCCGACATGGAAGCACCCGAGGGCACGCAACTGGTCCGCGTCAGCTCCCAAGCCGGGCGCCGCGATTACCTGAGGGTGACCGGGGCCGCGTACGGGCTGGAAGGTGCCCCGGACGACCTCTTGGAACGGGTCCTTTTCAGCATGTCCAGCTTGGAAGGGGACGAGACGACCGCCTTCGTCGCCTACCGGGGCGCGCGTCCCGTTTCTTGCTGCCTGGCCTACATTGATGACGATGTTGCCGGCCTGCAATGGGCATCCACGCTGCCTGAAGCTCGCGGCACGGGCCTCGGCACCGCGGTGTTCACCGCGGCATGCAACGCGGCCTTCGCCGCCGGCACCCGGCTGGCCGTAGCACAAACCTCGGCCATCGGCACCCCGATCTGGGTTCGCTTGGGCTTCGAGGTCGTAACCTACTACCGGCGCTACTTGGCCCCGGTGGCGGGCGGCGCCTTACAGACCCGTCACCAGCCCGGCCCGCCGGCGAGCACGTGAGTTGTTGTTGCGGACTTCATCCCCCCAGGTCAGCCGCCTCCACGATCCGGCCCATAGCCACGATGATCTTGCGCGGCCCCGAGAATGTCGCCCGCCCGTGCGAGCACAGCATGTTGTCGAGCGCCAAGATGTCGCCGACCTGCCAAGCGAAGCGCACGGCGTGCTGGTCAAAAACGGCCATCAAGTGCTCCACGACAGTGTCGGGAATGGCCGAGCCGTCCCCATAGGTAACGTTGCGAGGCAGCATGTCGACGTCGTAGAGGGACCGCAGAGCACTCCGGGTGTCGGTGGGAAGGGCTGCGGGATGGTGGAGCAGGATCTGGTTGAAGAAGGTCCGCTCGCCAGTAGAAGGATGGGCCCGCACCGCTCGGGAAGCCTGTCGGATGCGGAGGTTGCCATCGGCGAGCCACTCGCACGTGGCTCCCGACTCGGCGCAGCGTCGCTCCACATCGGTCCGGTCACCTGTCCGGAAGAAGTCCTGCCAGGCAACATCGACGCCTTCGCCGAAATTGCGCACGTAGATGACGCCCTTGGTATCGAGCT
>DATKHZ010000065.1:0-5781 GCA_035509995.1 Acidimicrobiales bacterium
GCGTGCCCCTGATCCTGGCCATGGTGGCCGCGCTCGCCATGGCGACCCCGACGGCGGCAAGTGCCACGCCGTCATCGAGCGCCACGCCAGCGACGCCGCCCTGCATTATCTCGGCGCAGCAGGTCATGAGCTCGGCCAAAAAAGCCCATGTCGGCGGCATAATAGTTGCGGTAGGAACCAGTGGTAGTACCGGTGCCTGTCACAAACCCCCACCCGAGCCGGCGTTCAACGGCACTCCCCCTTTGCTCTTCCATGGATCCCTCTCTAATTGCATCTTCTTGCCCTGTAATGATGGCGACGTCATGATGACGGCATCGACCGGCCCGCTGGTCGTCGTGCCGATCTTCTGGGATCCGACCGCCTACCCGATGTCGTCTGCCTACCGGAACATCATCGTTTCCTATCTCGGTGATGTGGCGAAGGACAGCGGGCTCACCCAAAACGTGTTCTCGGTCCTGAACGAGTACTACGGTAACAATGGTCAAATTCAGTACAAAGTCCAACTCGGCTCCGTCATTAATGACACCGACCCGCTGCCCACCAGCGGCTGCACTTTGGAACCCGCTGACACGAAAGCGATCTACGCTGACGGCTCGGGCTACAGCGCCTGTCTGGATGATGCCCAGCTCCAGGCCGAAGTCGACAACGTCAGCGCGGCCCACGGACTGGCCCACAACCTCAGTCACATCTACGTGCTGTACCTGCCCAAGCACGTCGAGTCCTGCTTCTTGCCAGGTGAGACGACCTCCGTTGCCGGCGGGCAGTTCTGCACGATCAACTACGAGCCGACAGCGGCGTACTGCGCTTACCACAGCGAGGATCCGGCCAGCGCGGTGTACGCGAACCTGACCTACCCGATATACGCGTCGCCAGTGGGTTACACGTGCGGTAGCGACGCCAGGTTCCCCGTGATCGAGTCGCCGAACGGTAACCCCGACGCCGACACTGAGATCAGCCCCACAAGCCACGAGATCAGCGAGGCGATTACCGACCCGGACACCGAGACCGGCTGGTACGACGCCCCCTTTGGCTACGAGATTGGCGACGAGTGCGCGTACATCTACGGCCGGACTGGCGGCGCGCCCGGTGGGTACTTCAACCAAGTGATCAACGGTGGGCACTTCCTTACCCAGGAGGAGTTCACCAACAGCGTCTTCGATAGCTCCGGCGGTACCGCGGGGTGCGTGCTGAGCGAATCCGCCGAACACTGATCGCGCGTGGGGCCATGGCCGACGCGCGAACATCGCGCGTGCGGCCATGGCCCACGCGAAGATCTGCGCCTCATTGCAGGAGCACGTTGCCGGTGGGGCCTTTCACCCCCTCGAGGGTGGCCCGCGCCAACGCCTGAATTGCAGGCGGCAACGGCACGTAATAGTGGGCGCCGGCCACCTGCTGGCCGGCATGGGTCAACCATTCCACCAAGTCCACCAACGCTTTGCCGGTCACCACATTCGGCTGGCGGGCATAAAGCAGGGCCCAGCTGTAACCCGATATCGGGTAGCTCTGCGGCCCGGGTTCGTCGACGATCGAGAAACTGGATGCTGACAAATCCAGCCGCATGGAGGCGTCGGCAGCGACGTTGGCGGCAAAAGGCGGCACGAACGCGCCCGAGCGGTTCTGCACAAATGCATAAGGAACGTTTTCCGACTCGGCGTAGGAGAGCTCGAAATAGCCGATCGAGCCGGGCAAGGCCCTCAACAGGGCGGCCACCGCGCTGCTGCCATTGCCCCCGAAGCCAACCGGCCATTTGATCGTCTTGCTGGTGCCCGGGCCGTGCGCCCACGCCGGCGAAACACTGGAAAGGTAATTGGTGAAAATGTACGTGGTGCCGCTCCCGTCAGAGCGATGGACGACCGTGATGTGCTCATCCGGAAGGGCGTCGTCGGGGTTGAGTGCTCTTATGGCCGGGTCGTCCCATTTGCTGATCTGGCCGAGGTAAATGCCGGCCAACACCGCGCCAGTGAGATGCAGCGGGACGCTCAAACCGCCCGTATTGTCGAGGTTATAGCTGACGACAACGGCGCCGAGGTCGACGGGGACCTGGACAATTGGACCGCCTCTGGCGGCGGCCTGCTCGGCCGCTGTCATGGGGACATCGGAGGCGCCGAAGTCAACCGTCCCAGCTGAGAAGCCCTTGATCCCGGCGCCGCTGCCCACCGCGGCATAGCTGACCGAGAAGGCCGGGTGCAGCTGGTGGTAACGGGCAAAGGCGGCGGTGAAGAACGGCGCGTCGAAGGTCGACCCAGCGCCGGTGAGCGATACAGCGGCCGGCTGTCCCGTCCTGGGCGCACGAGCTCCGCTAGCCGACGCCGTCGTCCACATAGCCGGCGTCGCGGCAATGACGAGGACGAGTGGGGCAAACGCAAGCCGGCCTAAGCCGCGCAGTCCCGTCATGAGCGCAGCCCGGTCCCCTTTTCGCCGTTGTGTAAACGCTGTTTTCTCCCCTATGGTCCGCACAGCCCTTTCTCCTCCCATCCAATTGGCTTCGACCTACCGGTCTGTTTTGGCCCACGCCTGAGCGCCTAGTTGTATGGCGTCCCACAGACTTCCGAGCGGGGGCGTGTAGGACAGGTCGAGGTCGCTCATCGCCTCGACGGTCATCTCGTT
This sequence comes from Acidimicrobiales bacterium, assembly GCA_035509995.1. Classification (GTDB taxonomy): domain Bacteria; phylum Actinomycetota; class Acidimicrobiia; order Acidimicrobiales; family Palsa-688; genus Fen-671. The sequence continues at coordinate 2,608 of DATKHZ010000065.1, forward strand.
GAAAATGGCAGTGGCAGCCATGTCCACGCGCTTAGCAATTTCGCTGTGGCGGTGGCCGAAAAGCTGTAGCCCGAGCAGCCTCCCGCTGCTGCGGTCGCCGGTATATGTGCACCTTGTTCTCCTCTTCGTCGGTACGTCATCGGGCTAGCGCCGAGGACTTGGGCGATTGCCCGTGCTCTGGCGCCTTGGCGCCATCGGGCACGTGATGAGGGACGATGACCTGAGACGCCTCAGCAGGCGTAACTCCGGGGTAAAGCACTTTGACGACGGCCCAGGCGAGGGCGCCGCCGATGACCTCGGCAGCGATGAAGGAAGGCACCGACGACGGGGCGATGCCGGCGAAGGTGTTGGAGAGCATGCGCCCGATGGCAATAGCGGGGTTGGCAAAGCTGGTCGAGCTGGTGAAGAAATAAGCGGCACCGATGTAGGCGCCGACCGCCGCCGGCGCTACGTGGCCTCGCCCGCTGCGCGCTAGTGCGAAGATGACCAGGATCAGACCGAGCGTGGCCACGACCTCGGACAAGAAGTGTGCAGGAGTGGCCCGGTGGTGGGCCGACACTGATACCGCTGTTTTGGAGAACATGAGGTTGGCGATGATCGCTCCGGCACTGCACCCGGCCACCTGGGCGGGTAGGTAGGCGCAGGCATCACGCCAACTAATCCCGTTAAAGGCGGCGTCGACGAACGAGACGACCGGGTTGAAGTGTGCTCCCGACACGGAGCCGAACATCAAGATGATGGCGTACAGGCCAGCGGCCGTAGCCGCCGCGTTTTCCAACAGTTCGAGGCCGATTGCACCGGACGAGAGGCGCTGGGCGGCGATGCCCGAGCCGATGACGACGGCGGCCAGGAAGGCGGACCCCAGCAGCTCAGCGAGCAGCCGGCGCCACAGTGCGGCTTGGTCCATTACGGCCTCGTTCGGCTGGGGGCTCGTGATGTCGCTCAGCAGCAGGTCGAGGAGGTTTTGGCACCAACATTGACAAGCTCGCCGTCCTCGGAGCCCGCACAACAGCTGCCGTCGCCGGCCAGGCCAGTCTCGACTGGGGCGTCGGCCAGCACGGTGTAGACCTCCCAAGGGGCGCCGTCGGGGTCGTTCACCCAGGCCTTGTCCTGCACGGCGTAGCAGCATGTCGTCGACTCCTGGACTTCGGGGGCCAGGCCCTCGGCTGTCAGGCGCCGGGTCGCCTCCTGCACCGCAGCGGGGTCCTCGACTTCGACGCCCAGATGGTTGAGAGCCCCAACGACGCCGGTGCCCCGAGCCTCGGGGTTTTCGATCAGCACGAGCTTGAGGGCGGGCTCGACGACGGCGAAGTTGGCATAACCGGGGCGACGTTTGGCCGGTTCACAGCCGAACAACTTGGAGTAGAACGCCACTGCGGCGTCGATGTCGGAAACGTTCAATGCCAGTTGCACTCGGGGCACGGGACCTCCTGGTAGCATTTACAACCATTGATGTATCTATCATCGTTGATACATTTACAGATGTCAATAGGAGACTCTTGATAGTCAAACAAGTTGCGCCATTAGAGGTGATCGAGGCGATGTGCTGCCCGTCCGTGCTCACCGCTCCTCTCGATGCCGAAGAGGCGGCGGATATGGCCCAAGGGTTCAGCGCGTTGTCGGACCCAGCACGGCTCCGGATCCTGTCGATCCTGGCCGCCGCGCCCGAGGGCGAAGTGTGCGTGTGCGACTTCGTCGGGCCTGTGGGCAAGTCCCAGCCCACCATTTCGCACCACCTCAGGATCCTGGGTGAGGCAGGATTGGTGCACGGCGACCGTCGGGGAAAGTGGGTGTGGTACTCGCTCGACCGCGTGCGCCTCGGCCAGTTGCGCGCCGCTCTCGACGCCTAGCGGGCCTCGAGGTCAGCAGGTTGATGGTGAAGGCCAGATGCGATAACGCTTATCGTTCAGGTCGTCCCGCCGGAGGTGTCGGAACAGTACGGGAGAGCTGTTGATGATGAAAAGTTCTCGACATCGAGCGAGAGTCTCTTCCGGTCATCTGGGACGCGGATTTCCTCTACGGCCCAAAAAACGCGTCTGGTGAAGACACTTCCGTGCTCTGCGAAATCAACGTCAGCGCCGTCTGGCCGTTCCCTCCTATGGCTTCGGACGCCGTGGCGGCAGTTGCGTTGGAGCGAACAAACGCGGCCAGGTCGGCTCCCCGCCCCTAGGCCAAGCGGGGCGGCTACAACTGGCAACCTCGGCGAGCGATCAGTGAGGGCGCTTCTCCAGCACTTCGAGGTCTCGGATTACGTACCGATGGTGCTGCCACTCCTCCTTGAGCACCACGTGCAGGCACTGCAGCACTGAGTGGTCTCTCCTCGGGTGGCCGGGGGTGTTGGGGGGGACACAGTTTCGCTCCAGATCCTTCGCCTTCGCGCCGGCGATCACTTCGCGTACCTCGTCCATGCGCTGCCGGCGCAGATCGAGTACCTGGTCGAGGGACGGGTCAGAGTCCGGGTCAATGCCCCACCGGCGAGGACTGGTGAGCCACGATCCACCCAAGCCCCACGGATGGTACGGGTAGGCGATGCCCTTCACCATCCGCCGGAGCCAGCAGTCAGTGGCAAGCACAAGGTGACGGTGCGTCTGCACGAAGCTCCACTCGGCGTCGACCTGCTCGTGGAGGACCGGCTCGGGTAGCTCCTTGGCCCGGCTGACAGTCCCTCTCCAGAGGTCTTCGATCATCGCCCAGGCGTCGGCCAATCCCTGGGGATCTGTCGCCCTCAGCTTTTCGCGCTCGGCCCTAAGCGAGACGCGCTCACGATTACGGGCTTCCGTTCCTGCAGACTACAGGTGGCGCGAACACTGCACAACCAGCTGAGAGACTGTATCTGCGGGTGCCCATCGACGATCCAAAAGCGATGTTCGGCGTTTGCCCAACGTCGAAGAACGCGAGCAGAGAGGAGACCAAACAATGGCGGCAACCCTGAAGCTGACGCACCGATCAATCGGAGTGGAGGTGCGCCGTGGCACCTACACCGTCGTGCTCGATGGCGAGCGTGTCGGATCGCTCGAATTGAACAACACGTTCGAGACGCCCGTCCAACCAGGACCTCACACCCTCCAAGTCCGCAACGGCCGAAACTCCAGCCGGACCAAGACCTTCGACGCCGCCGAGGGTGAGATCGTCGCTTTCCGATGCAGCGGAAAGAGCATCTTGCCGATCTTTCTC
>DATKHZ010000066.1:0-3374 GCA_035509995.1 Acidimicrobiales bacterium
TCGTCGACGAGGGCTACGTGAGGGTCGAACTCGCTACCCAGGTGCTCTACGGCAACGGCGGCGGCCCGGCAACGACCCCCGGCCAGCTCTTTGACCTGGGCCCCGCCTCAGCCGGCAACATCGGCCCGAGCAGCGGGAGCGAAACGGCCGCCGCGAGCCGCCCGAGGGCCAGTCGAGCACACGCGGCCGAAAGCGCGACCCCCCCCGTCCAAACATCCCCGGTACCGGCCGCTGCCGAGGGGGAGCCAGATGAACGCACAGTTGGCCCGAAGTCATCGCGGCCCGGGCGCCCCCGCGAGGTAAGAGGTCCCGCCGACGACGAGCTGGCGCTGGGGGAACTCGTAGCCGAGGCCGGCGTGGATGTTGAGACTGTCAGAGACCTCGAGCAGTACGGGCTCATCACTCCCAGGGTCATAGGGGGTGCGCCTTATTACAGCCGGGAAGCCGCCGTGATCGCGCGGCTGGCCTGGGCCTTTGCCCGCCACGGTGTCGAGGCTCGTCACCTTCGCGCCTACAAAGGGGCGGCCGAACGCGAGGCCGGCCTGGTCCAACAGGTGATAATGCCGCTCCTGCGGCAACGCAACCCGCAAGCCCGCGAAGCAGCCGCCCACGCCGTCGACGAGCTGTCCGAGCTGGGCGGGGAGTTGCGCGCGGCCTTGCTTCGCGCCGCGCTTGCCGACCTTCGCTAGCCCCGCCGCGGGTGCGTGTGCGCGATGTGGGCCATGCTCGCTTCGGGGCCATCCTCGCCGTGGGGCCATGCGCGCTTTTCCTGCGGGCGCTTGCTCTCCGTGCCTGTACGGCCCTAACCGCCTGTCGGGTTGGCCGTCCGCGGTTGTAACGTTCAGGCATGGTCGAGATGCACCTCTCTGCCGTCCGGGTCGAGCTCCCTGCCAACACCCCGATCCTGTTGTTGCAAGAAGCGACGGGCGACCGGACGCTGCCCATCTACATCGGGCGCCCCGAGGCCGAAGCGATCGCGGCTGCCTTGCAAGGCGTCGTCACCAAAAGGCCGATGACGCACGACCTGATGCGCGACCTCCTCACCGAGGTCGGCGTCGTGCTCGACCACGTGGTGATCACAGAGCTAAAGGACCAGACTTTTTATGCGGAGTTGCGGCTGCGGCGCGGTGGGAACAATTACGTCGTCTCGGCGAGGCCGTCGGACGCGATCGCGCTCGCAATACGGGCCGGGGCGACGATCTACGCCGAGGAAGCCCTGCTGGACGCCGAGGGCATAGTGATCACGCAGCACGACGAGCTCGACGACGCACCCGAAGGCGAGGAGCTGGTGGCTCAGTTCCACGAGTTCATCGAGGGCATCAGCCCCGAGGACTTCGAGAAGTGACACCCGGGCGCCGCGAGGCGAGCGCCCGCCGTCCAGCAAGCTCGGCCCGCGGGGCCATCGCCTGAGTGCCTGTAACCGGGCCAGGCTCTTGCGGGGACGGCGCGGAAGGGCCACACTGGTGTAACTACCTATCTGTTACATCTTGCCGAGGAGGGCAAATGGAGCGTCAACAAACCGGGCAGGCATCGCCCCCGGCGGAAGACGGGCCCGAGGAAGGCTTCAGAGGGCCGCAGGTTTGCAACATCGTGGGGATCACCTACCGCCAGCTGGACTACTGGGCTCGCACCGACCTGATGCGGCCCTCGATCAGCGACGCACGGGGGAGCGGGACGCAGCGCGTTTACGCCTACACGGACTTGTTGCAGCTGAAGGTCATCAAGCAGTTGCTGGACGCCGGGGTGTCGCTGCGGTCGACTCGCAAAGCCATCGAATGCCTTCGCGCTTCGGGTACCGACGTCGCCAGCGCAAGCCTGGTGATCGCCGACGACCGAACCGTCTTGGCCAATTCCGGCCAAGAGCTGTTCGATTTGCTCCGGGGTGGCCAGGGTGTGCTTTCGATAGTGCTCGGCATGGAGAGGATCGTTTCGGAGGTGGATGCTGGGATCACCGAGTTCACCGGCTCGCGTGCACAGGGGCACCCGGCGGGCGGGGCACCCACAGGTGCTGGCTCACCCAAGGGCCCGCCGCCGGCAAAGAGGCTCGCCCGCTGAGAGGTTACTAGTCTTGCCCGGGTGAGTCCTGGCCCGGTGAGCGCGCGTTGACCGGACAGCCCGAGCCGGCCGAGGTAAACGCGCCGCGCTATAGCCCGTTGGACGCCTGGCACCGCAGCAACGGGGCACGGATGGTGGCCTTCGGCGGTTGGGAGATGCCCCTCGAGTACGGGCACGGCACAGTTGCTGAGCACATGTCCTGCCGTCGGGACGCCGCCATTTTCGACGTGAGCCACCTTGGCACCGTCCGGCTATCGGGACGGGGCGCAAAGGCCACGCTCCAGCGGGCGCTCACCAACGACCTCGGCAAGATCGCCCCCGGCCGGGCGCAGTACACCCACCTGCTCGGCGACGATGGTTCGGTGCTCGACGACCTGATCGTCTGGTGGGCCGGCGAGGAGACCTTCGACGTCATGCCCAATGCCTCCAATACCTCCCGCGTGCTGGGCGCGATCGGAGGGACGGACGTCACGAGCCGCAGGGCGGTGCTAGCCGTGCAGGGCCCGCAGTCGCGCAATGCCCTGCAAAAGGCCTTCCCGGACGCTGCCGGTGTTGGCCGGTTCAGGGTCGAGGAGCTGCATTGGCAGGGTGTCCCAGTGACGGTGGCAGGCACGGGCTACACCGGCGAGGACGGCGTCGAGTGCTCAGTGCCAGCGGAACAGGCAGCGGACCTGTGGGAAGCGCTGGTTGCCGCGGGGACGTCGCCCGCTGGCCTCGGCGCACGTGACACCCTCCGGCTGGAGGCGGGCCTTCCCCTCCATGGCCACGAGCTGGGCCCGGGCATCACCCCGCTCGAGGCCGGGCTCTCGTGGGTCGTGGCTTGGGACAAGCCGGGCGGTTTCACCGGGCTTGAAGCATTGGTTGCCCAGCGCCACGAGGGCTTGACCCGTGTGCTGAGGGGGATAGCAGGGGAGGGCCGGCAGCCTCTCCGGGCGGGTTATGCGGCCCGCGTCGACGGGGTGCTCGCTGGTGAGCTGACAAGTGGTAACTTCTCGCCGGTCCTCGGTTGCGGGATAGGAATGGGTTTCCTGCAACTCGGACTGCCTGATGGGGCCGAGCTCGAGGTGGACGCAAGAGGCCGCGCCATTACCTGCCATGTCTCCCGCCTACCCTTCGTCAAGAAATCCGGTACAACAAACTGATGGCCCATTTCGTCCCCCACACAGACGACGATTTTGCCCGGATGCTGGGTGACTTGGGGCTGTCCAGCCCGGCTGAGCTCTTTGAGTGCATACCCCAAGCACTGCGGCTGGCGACCGGCCTCGAGCTGGCCCCAAGTTTGTCCGAACCCGACGTGGCCGTTGAAATGTCCCGGCTGG
>DATKHZ010000067.1:0-2358 GCA_035509995.1 Acidimicrobiales bacterium
CCCGACCGCGGCCTGGATCGGCACGTCGAACAGTTGCCTCGGTATCAGCTCACGCAACTTCTCCGTCATCCGCCGTCCGTACTCGTTCACGTCTGAACGGTGGATGATGGCACTGAAAGCGTCCACCGGAAGCCCGTTCAAGAGGATGTCTATCTTGACGAGGTCTCCCGGCTCGAAGCCGGCCGGTTCGTAGTCGAGGCTGGCGTAGCCTTTCGTCCGGCTCTTCAGCGCGTCGAAGAAGTCCATGACTACTTCTGCGAGGGGGATCTTGTAGACGAGCTCCACGCGTTCGGGCGAGAGGTACTCCATCCGGAGCATCTCCCCGCGCCGCGCCTGGCAAAGTTCCATAACGGTCCCGGTGTTCTCCGACGGCAGCAGCATGGTCGCCTGGAGGAAAGGCTCCTCGACCACCTCGATCTTCTGCGGCGAAGGCATCTCGGCTGGGCTGTGCACGCGTACCTCGGAGCCGTCGGTGAGCCGGGCTATGTACTCGACGCTCGGGGCCGTCGCTATGAGGGACAGGTTGAACTCTCTTTCGAGCCGCTCGCGCACGATGTCCATATGGAGCAGGCCGAGGAAACCACAGCGAAAACCGAACCCGAGCGCAGCCGACGACTCGGGGAGGTAGGAGACCGAGGAGTCGCTAAGCCTCAATTTCTCCAATGCATCCCGCAGTGACTCGAACTCGTCGCCGTCCACCGGGTAAAGCCCGCAGAAAACCATCGGTTTCGGCTCGAGGTAGCCCTCGAGCGGCTTCTCCGCCGGCCGGGCGGCGTCGGTGATCGTTTCGCCGCTACGGGCTTCCCCGACGTCTTTTATGCCGGCGATGATGTAGCCGACTTCGCCCGGCCCGAGGCCTTGCACCTCGCTTGGCGTCGGCAGGCGCACTCCGACTTCTTCGATCTCATGGACGCGGCCGGTCTGCATGAAGCGGAGTTTTTCCCCCGTGGTGAGCAGCCCGTTGAAGATCCGCACAGCGCTCACAACGCCGCGGTACTGGTCGTAGTAGGAGTCGAAAATAAGGCCCTGCAGCGGCGCGGCCGGGTCGCCCTTGGGGGCGGGGATCCGTTCGCAGATCGCGTCGAGCAGTTCAGGCACTCCCTGGCCGGTTTTTGCCGATACACGCAGGGTTTCCTCGGCCGGGATCCCCAGCACGGTTTCGATCTCGGCGGCGCAGCGTTCGGGGTCCGCCGCGGGCAGGTCGATCTTGTTGAGCACAACGATGATCTCCAAGTCGTGCTCGAGCGCCAGGTAGGCGTGCGCCAGTGTTTGCGCCTCGATTCCCTGCGCGGCGTCGACGAGCAGTACGACCCCTTCGCAAGCGGCCAGGCTGCGGCTCACCTCGTAGCTGAAGTCGACATGGCCCGGCGTGTCGATCAGGTGGACCGTATAGCCCTTCCAGTAGACGCGCACGTTCTGCGCCTTGATCGTGATGCCGCGCTCGCGCTCGATGTCCATCGAGTCCAGGTACTGGTCGCGCATGTCCCGGGCGCTCACCGCGCCGGTGAGCTCGAGGATGCGATCGGACAGCGTCGACTTGCCGTGGTCGATGTGGGCCCCGATCGAAAGGTTGCGGATCTTGTCCGCGGAAGTGGAGGAGGTCAGGGTGCTCATCGCGCTGCAGCTCCAGTTTGGCCTATAGGTTGGCCGGTGACGGTCCAAGCAGGTCAGATGCCCCTGCCAGGAGCCCCACCGAGGGCGCCGGCAAAGACCCGGCCGAGCGCGAGAACCGGCCAGATGCTGCTATCGTTTATCTCCCTGTGGCAAACATCAAAAGCCAGATAAAGCGTATCGGCACCAACGAGAAGCGCCGCCTGCGGAACAAGGCCGCCAAGTCCGAGGTCAAGACCCGAGTCAAGACGGCTCTTACAACGGTTGAGACGGGCGAGGAAACGGCGGCCGAAGACCTGCGCATTGCGGTCAAGAAGCTGGATAAGGCGGCCCAGCGGGGGATCATCCACCGCAACCAGGCAGCCAACCGCAAATCGGCCCTCATGCGGCAGGTCGCCCGCTCGAGCGCCTCTGCCAGCGCCGAGTAGACCAGCCACCGCCTCGGCCAGCGCCGAGCAGGCCGACCAACGCCGGGCTCAATGTCCAGCAGAGCAACCACCGCCGGCCTCAATGGCGGCCGTGCCCCCTTGCACCAGCCTGTACGGGCGCGCCCCGAGCTGTGCGGGAAAGCCGGCAAAGCCGCGCCACGAGCACCTCGAGGACGGCCTCGGGTTCCCAGTCCAGCTTGCCCTTGAGTGCCAGTTCGGCGTCCGCCAGCGCAATAACGGCATCCCCGCTCCCACGCATCCCCAGGCGGCGAGCGGCGTCGAGCGCCTTGCGGGCGGGGAAGGTGCTGCGGCCCTTGGC
>DATKHZ010000068.1:0-9931 GCA_035509995.1 Acidimicrobiales bacterium
GGGCCGGTGCCTCGGAGCCGGGTGCGACCACTATCTCAAGAGCGGGCGCGAGCACTATCTCATCGGGAAGGTTAGAAAACTCTTGGGCACTATGCCTCCCCTGGCACTGTGCCCACCTTGCCCGAGGCGATGTCGCTGGCAGGGGGCAGGTCCTTCCAGATGTAACTGATGTAGTTGTCGCGGCTTTGGACCGGCGCCTGTCCGAGGAGCCATTCGAGCCACACGACCAGCTGGGCTTGCCCGTCAGGCGACCAGGTCGGCACCTGGGGAGACTCCGGGCCGACGACGATCTCTTTGACGTCGAGGGCCGTAATCTCGTTGGCGGCGTCAGCGCGGGTTGCTGGTGTCAGTGGCGGCAGGAGCGCACCTGGTTGAGCGAGGCTGAGCATCAGGCCGAGCGCGCCGACGTCGCCCTGGTTGGTCCCGGTCATCCCCGTGTCGCTCGGCATCACGAAGCAGAACTTCGACTCAGGCTGCCACCGCAGGTTCAACTCGTTCACCGCTGGCAGGAGCAGCGCGACGGGCGGGTGCCCGGAGCCGGGCGTGGGGCTCGGGCAGGCAAGGCCCGTGTCGAAGGCCGTGTACAGCGGGCTCGTGGCGGCGGGGAAGTCGGTGGTCGGGAACAATGAGGCCAAGCCGAGCCCAACGAGGGCCCAACCGATGACCTTGTAGGGCACTGCCAAGCGTTTCAGCTCGTCCAACCCGAGGGCGACCAGAAGCCCCACACCGAGGAACATCGTCCCGGCGAAGCGGTCCGGGAGCAGGTTTTGCAGTACCGGCAGATGATGAAGGATGTCGCCCGGCAGCCGGAACGAGGTGATGTCGCCCACCACGTGCAGGGTCGGGCCCATCGACAGCACCCCCGCCCCTACGACCACCGCAAGAGCGGTCCACGTGACCCCACGGCGCCGGGCGAGAAAGATCGCCAAAGCCATGAAAACCAGCAGTGGGACGCCTATGTAGGCACTTTGCTCGGAGCCATTGCCTGTGAAATGGGAACTGACCGCCAACGCGGATATCTTCCAATTGAACAAAGGCACGTTAGCTGTCGGGGCCAGTTTGGTGATGTCCGTTGGGACGAAGAAATTGAAGAGGTCGCTCACATAGACGTCGTAAGGGTGGGCATTTTGGACCCTGTCAGGTCCGAGGTACTGGACACCGAGGAACGGTGCGGAGAGCACGAGGAAAGTCCCGGCCGCCGTCAGAAGGCCTCTCCCCGCGTACCGCATATGGCTTACGACAGCTGACCAGTTGAGCGCGCCAAGCACGGCCACCGCGATGGCCGCTGTGACCGCCTCCATCGCCAGGACCTCCTCCCCGGTGAGCAGCTGAGCCCATGCCAGCAACCCGAGGAGCAGACCATCGCGCCATGGTGTCTTCGCCTGCAGCACGAGCAGACGGTCCAGCGCGATGAGCATGAGTGGGACGCTCAATATGAGCGTCTGCGCGACGTGGCCGAACGATTGCGAGATCACGTAAGGCGAAAAGCCAAAAATGAGCGCGCCCGCGAGCGAGGGCAGCGGCGCCGTCCAGCGGCGGAAAGCCACGAACGCAAAAGTCGCGCTCAGCGCTGGTGCGGCGGTCATCAAGATGTTGTATGAGAACGCGGCTCCGAAAATGACCGTGACCGGTGACATGACAAAGCTCGGCAGCACCACCGACGTGTTCCACATCAGGTTGACGCCGCTCGGGAAGTTGGCATAATGGCTGATGAGCGGGTCCAACCCGTGGCCTAGCGCGTACGGCATCCAGGCGAGGAACCAACCGTACTCGTCCGCGTCCCCGAGGCCTCCCAGTTGAGTGGCGAACGGGTTAACCCAGGCGTTGTGCCATAGGGCGGCCGCCAGCACGAACGACAAAGGTACAACGACGAGCAGCTCGCGTCGGCCAGCTCGGCCCCGTCGACCGGGTACGGAGACGGCATCCTCAGGGCTGTACGAGCCTGAAATGCGCAGCTCCGCCGGAGCGTCCGCCTGGTCGCCGATCCTTCCCGCTATGAGAGCCGAGGACGCCTCTTTGGCCGAGGGAGCCGTGGATGCCTCTCCAGCTATGGCAGCCGGGGGCACCTCTCCCGCTATGGGAGTCGGGGACTCTGTGTTCAAGGCCTTTCTACCGAGTCTCCGGCAAGGCACGTAGAGCCTGACCGACATAAGCTGACAGCGGCCTTATCAGTGCGTTTTGGGCTCTCTGCTCGATCACGTGAGCTGTCCAGCCTGTGACCCGGCTCATGACGAAAATCGGGGTGAACGTAGGAATGTCGAAGCCCATGAGGTAATAGGCCGGGCCCGTTGGGTAATCAAGGTTCGGGTAGAGGCCCTTAGTGTCCTTCATGGCCCGCTCCAGATGAGCGTACACGGCCATCAACTGGCGGCCCTCATCGCTCCGGCCGGCCAAACGCTCCAGGGCAACGCGCATTGTTGGCACCCGGCTGTCGCCGTGCTTGTAGACGCGGTGCCCGAACCCCATGACCTTTCCCCCCGAAGCCAGCGTGTTCGAAAGCCATTCGTCCACCTCTGCCGGCGCCTTGACCTTAGTGAACAGGTCCATCACCGCCTCGTTGGCTCCTCCGTGCAACGGGCCTTTCAACGCCCCGATTGCGCCCGTGACCGCCGAGTACAGATCGGAAAGGGTCGACGTAATGACACGGGCTGTGAAAGTCGAGGCATTGAAGCCGTGCTCGGCGTAGAGGATAAGAGAAATCTCGAAGCAGCGGACCACGTCCTCGTCGGGGACCGTGCCCGAGCACATTTGGAAGAAGTTCTCGGCGAACGAGAGGCTCGGGTCGGGTGGGATAGGGGGTAGGCCACGCCGGCGTCGCTGTTCGGCGGCGACTACTGTCGGCAGCTTTGCCCATAAATCCAACGACTTTTCGAGCTCGGAACCCGCAGACGTGTCGTCCTCGTTGGTGTCGTAGGCGCCGAGGAAGCTCACCGCGGTTCGCAGGACGTCCATCGGGTGACATGTCGTGGGAAGATTTGACAGAGGTCCGAGGAGGTCGCTGCCTACCTCGCGCTGCGACCGCTCCGTGGCTGTGAAGGCCTGGAGCTGGACTGTGTTAGGCAGTTCTCCGTGCCAGATCAGGTATGCCACTTCTTCGAAGCTGCAAGATGTGGCCAGGTCCGGCACGGGGTAGCCACGGTACAGGAGCGTCCCGGTCCCCTCGTCTATGACCGAGACCGCCGTCGTATCAGCGGTAACTCCGGCGAGGCCGCGCTTGACCTCTGTGGCTTCTTCGCTCATATCTCTCCTAGCGACGCGTCGAACGCGGTGTAGTCGTCGTACCCCAAAAGTTCGTACAATTGCGCCCGAGTTTGCATCTGTTCCAATAACCCCTTTTGCGTACCCTCGGACGCGAGCGCCCGTAGCCCGCGCTCTGCTGCACCCATGGCCAGGCGTAACAGCGTAACCGGGTAGATGACGATGTTCACGCCGATGGAGGCGAGCGTGCCCACGTCGAGCAGCTCAGTCTTCCCGAACTCGGTCATGTTGGCAAGCACGGGGGCGTCGACGGCCAGTTTGAACTTCTCCAGCTCGCTGGCACCTTCCAACGCATCAGGGAAGACGATATCTGCCCCCGTGTCCAGGTACGACTTGGCCCGCTCGATCGCTCCAGAGAGGCCTTCCACCGCCCGCGCGTCCGTGCGTGCACAAATGGCGAAGCCCGGGTCGCGCCGCGCCCCTACCGCTGCCTTGATGCGCCGGCGCATCTCAGCGGCGGTCACTATTTCCTTGCCGTCAAGGTGGCCACAGCGCTTTGGGTTGACCTGGTCCTCGATGTGGCAACCGGCGAGCCCAAGGTCCTCCAGCACGTTGATCGTTCGTGCAGTGTTGAGAGGCTCGCCGAACCCGGTGTCGGCGTCCACAAGCGTCGGCAACCCGGTGGTGCGGGCGATCTCGTGGCTTCGAGAGGCCACTTCGGAAAGTGTTGTGAGGCCGACGTCGGGGAGCGCCAGCGATGCCGAGAGGGCTGCGCCCGACACGTATACCCCTTCGAAGCCGAGCCGTTCGATGAGCAGCGCCGATAGCGGGTTGAAAGCACCCGGGAACCTCATCAACCGTCCGGACAAGAGCCCTTGCCGGAGTGCCTGGCGTCGCTCGCCCGCTGGGGTTTTGCTGTGGAACATCAGAACAGTCCCCCCTCGGGCGCGCCCGTTTCCAACCCGGGCGCCATCAAGCTAAGCAGGCGGACCTGTTCTGGGCTTAGTTCAAGGAGCCGCTCAGCCAGGCCAATGAAACGGTCCTGCTCGCTCGCGGGTATGGTGCCGTGAGCCAGGCGACGGAACTTCTCTACGTACTGAGCACGTCCGAAGGGCCTCTTACCCAGGGGGTGGGCGTCGGCGACGGCGATCTCTGCCTCGAGGGTACTGCCGTCATCCAATTGGATAACCGCTCGCCCACCGAACGCCTCTCCGGACAGGTAGCGCGTGGTCCACGCGGGGTCCTCCTCGGTGCTGATCTTGTGCCAGAGCGCAACCGTGCCCTGTGCGTGCGCTCGCTCGGGCAAGTAGGAAGTCTCGTGGTCCCAGGACCCGTCTTGCAGTGCCACTGCGAAAATGTAAGGGAGAGAGTGGTCGAGCGTCTCACGGGAAGCGTCAGGGTCGAATTTCTCCGGGTCGCCCGAGCCAGTCCCGATGACGTTATGGGTGTGGTGGCTTGTAAAGATACGGACCGAGCTCACCGTCTCCAGATCTTTCAGGCGCCTGTCCTCGCGCATTCGCTTTGCAAGGTCGATGAAGGCCTGAGCCTGGTACTCCGCCGAGTACTCCTTTGTGTACGTGCTGAGGATCGCCCGTTTGGGTTCGCTCGGCCCGGGAAGAGGCACCCGGTAGACGGCCTCAGGGCCGTCCAGGAGCCAGGCAATGACGCCGTCTTCACCCTCGTAAATAGGCGACGGCGACGTCTCCCCACGCATCGCTCGGTCGACAGCCTCAATAGCGACCTTTCCGGCGAAGGCTGGCGCGTACGCCTTCCACGTAGAGATCGAACCCTTGCGGGACTGGCGGGTGGCCGTCGTCGTGTGGAGGGCCTGGCCAATTGCCTGGTAGACGACCTCGGTCGGGAGCCCAAGGAGCGTCCCTGTCCCCGCTGCTACGGACGGCCCGAGGTGGGCGACGTGGTCGATCCGATGAGCGTGCAAGGAGATCCCCCTACAGAGGTCGACCTGGACCTCGTAGGCGGTCGCGACCGCCCTCACAAGGTCGTGGCCGCTGCAGGCGGCGTGCTGGGCGACGGCAAGCAAAGGTGGGATGTTGTCGCCGGGATGGGAGTACTCGGCTGCCAGGAACGTGTCGTGAAAATCGAGCTCCCGCACTGCGACGCCGTTCGCCCAGGCAGCCCATTCGGGTTGTATATGCAACCCTTGCGGGCAGCCGAAGACCGTCGCTCCCGCCCGGCGCACCTCTCCGGTCGCCCTAACTGCCCCGTCCGCGCCAGATGAGAGAGCGTGGCGCAGCGCCTGGGCGCGCGCGTTGGCGACCGGGCGACGTCTGAGGGCGGCGGCAGCGACGCCGGCGTCGTCGATGAGCCGGTTCACCACCATCTCGGCAACCTCAGCGTCCACTGGGACGGGGTCCGTCGCCACCGTGGCAAGCTTCCAGGCGAGCTGTTCCTCGCGTGGTAGCGCTTCGGAGCTCTTGTGGGCCCTGACCTCGTGCTCGATCATCGGCAGGCTTGCGAGGAGCGGTCCTGGGGCACGCCAGGCAACGCTACCCAGATCGGCGGGGTTCCGCGGGCTTCGCCCAACCTTCGCCTGGCCATTGCCCTTCGTCGGGTCCCTGGCACGGTTGGTCCCCCATGGTAAACAAGTGACATGCGGGCCAATGCGTCGGGCCGCGTGGCGAGATCTGCTTGCTTGAGCCTCGTTGCGGCGGCCGCGATGGTTTTGATGCCTGCCCAACCCGCAACCGCACAGGCGCCGGGCGCGACCAACCCGCCCCCAACCGCGGGGCAAGGAGGGGAGCGCGCAGCGGCGACGGGGATATTCAGAGACGGCGGCGTGCTGGATTATGGTGCGGCGCAGTTCTTCGGCAGCCCGACGCAGCTGCACCTTGCTTCGCCGATAGTCGCAATGGCCGCAACCCCGGACGGCGGCGGGTACTGGCTAGTCGGGGCTGACGGCGGGGTCCTGACCTACGGCGACGCAAGGTACTTCGGGAGCGCCGGTGCCGTCGCTCTCCATGCGCCGATTGTCGCAATGACGCCGACCCCGGACGGCGGCGGGTACTGGCTCGTTGGCGCTGACGGCGCTGTTTTCACTTTCGGGGACGCACGCTATTACGGGCCCGCCGGTCCCATCCACGTCCCCGAACCGATCGTCGGCCTTGCAACAACCCCCAACGGGAAGGGTTACTGGCTCGTGGGCAGCCATGGAGAGGTTTACGCTTTCGGCGACGCGAGGTACTACGGCTCGCTCGGTGCGACGAACCTGCACAACCTGCCAGTCGTAGCGATCGCGTCTTCGCACGACGGGCGTGGGTACTGGGTCGTGCAGGGTGGGGGCGAGGTGATCCCATACGGGGACGCCCCGCGCTTGGGCGGGATGCGCGGCCATCCTCCAGTCGCCGGGATCGCCGTTACTGCCGACGGCCTGGGTTACTGGCTTGTCTGCGGCAATGGCGAGGTGGACGCCTTCGGCGCCGCCCAGTATTTCGGGGGCAACAATTCGGCCGTACCACGGCCCCCCGTTTCAGCCATAGTCGCCGACCCCGCAGGCCCGGGTTATTGGCTGCTCGATCCCGAGGCGTTCCCTGTCAGTCTCGATCACCCGGGTGGTGGCGCTCATGCGGACATCGTCAAGATCGCGCTCAGCCAGCTTGGGCCAAGCCGGGCCGGCGGGAACTACTGCAACCCGTACGGTCCCTGTGAGGAATGGTGCACCCTGTTCGCGACCTGGGTTTGGGAGAGTGCGGGCGTAGCCATCCCGCGCTACCCGTTCGCCGGCAGCGTTTACTACTGGGCCAAGCGCCACACCAGGGTGATCCCGGTTACCGCCAAGCCTCTCCCGGGTGACCTGGTCCTCTACGGGACCGGGCCGCAGAACGCCAGCACTTCGCCCCACATCGGCGTTGTCGCGCAGGTGTGGCCCGACGGCGCGATCGACACGGTCGAGGGTGACGCCGGCCCTGGCCCTGGTGGCTGGACATCGGTGCTCGTGAACGGCCCGTACCTTCCTTCGCAGTCCTATTTCGCAAATGGCGTGCCCATCTACGCATTCGCTGGGCCGCGAGCTCAGTCGCTGGGCCGTGAGCTCGGTCGCTGGGCCGCGAGCTCGGTCCTTGAGCGGCCGTTTGTCGGTCATCTCGCGTCAGACCTGGTTGGCCCTAGTCTCGTCTCGTATGCCGGACGACAGCCCTATCACCGGCGACAGCCGACCGCCTGACAGCAGCAGAATTTCTTACAACGCGGCGCTGGGCGGCTCGTTGCAGATTTCCTGGCCCCCTCCGTGCAGCGATTGGGCCAAAAGCCAGCACCTCGACCCCATCGGCAGCGCCGGCTACTACGACGGCTTTCTCCTCGTCGAGCAACCTCTCCCGTGGCCGGCCGACGTTTCTGAGATGCCGGAATTGGCCGAGGTGGCGAAGGTGGCTTATGGGGCGCGGTTACGCCTCCAGGCCCTGGCCGGGGCCGGGAGGCCAGATGCGGACGGTCCGGTTCGCAGGCTGATCTGCTACCGGTCAACGCGGCCAGGGTGGGCTGGCCCAATGGCGCGCGCCGAACGCATCGCGGAGCCGGGTTTGCTCGCCGAAGCGGCGCACGCCGTGGTGGAAGAGGCGGCCGCCGCCTCTGAAGCTGGGGTCAGCAGTGCCGCTGCTGATGTGCTCGTTTGCACTCACGGGCGGCGGGACGCTTGTTGTGGGGCGCGAGGGATGGAGCTCCTTGGCACGTTGGTTGGCGCCCCAACCTTCGGCCAACCGGGTGTGCGGTTGTGGCGGACGAGCCACACAGGAGGTCATCGTTTCGCCCCGACCGCGATCACTCTTCCTTCGGCGAGCATGTGGGCCTGGGCCGACGCGGCGCTACTCTCGCAGGTTGTGGGTACCGAAGGGCCCCTCAGCCGGGTGCTGCCAAGGTACAGAGGCTGCGCGTCGCTCGGCTCGCCGGCTCAGCAGGCGGTCGAGAAAGCCGTCCTGTCGGAAGTTGGATGGCCGTTGCTGAGTTCCTGGCGCCGCGTGACGGACGTGGGTGACGGGCTGGTCAGGTTGGAGACGGAACTTCACGGCACTTGGGAGGCTGTTGTCAAAGAAGGCCGGCGCGTCTCGCAGCCCGACTGTCGGAGCGATCCCGAGCTCGCGACCAAGCAGAGCGTCGAGTGGGTTGTCGAGGGCCTCCGCCGAGTAGTTGCCGTCTGAGCAAGGGCTAGCTGCTACGGGACAAGCGGTCCAAAGCGTTGCGAACCTCTGCGACCAAGCGATGACCGTCATAGACCACGTCTCTCCAGGTATAAACGAGCGTTTGTACTCCACTTAGGTGCAGGCGGTTGCGGCGTCTTGCGTCCTCGGCCATCTGTTCCGGACCGTTGTGGTACGCGTAGCCGTCGACTTCTACAGCGAGCCCGGGAGCTACCAGGACGTCGACCCGGTAGCTCAGGTCGGGGCCTGCCTTCACCTCCGCGGCGAGCGGCCTAATGGCCGCCTGTCTCAATAGTCGCAGCACTCGGCTTTCGAGAACGCTTGGCTGACCAGCGCCGGGCAACGTGCGCCGGCTCACCGCCTTCCGGAGGGCCGTCAGGCCAGGCCGCCCTTTCCGCGCAGACCTCGCCAACTCAGCCTCGATCGCCTCCAAAGTCACAAGTTTGCTCGCAAGCGCCCTGTCCACCGCCTCTTCGAGAACCTGTGGAGGCACTACTGCGGCGAGATCGATAACGGTCCGAAGTGGAGCGGTACATGGGATGTTCCGGACGGTAACGATCTGGGTGGGGAATTCGGTCGGCCGGTGGACGTCGCAGCTTCTTGGACGGTTTGAGATCGCCCGGGGGACGGTGATGGCGTGCCTTCCAGGAGCATCAATGATCCGCCACAGCCAGGCGGCCGACTGGTGGGACGCAACCGCCGCGGGACCTACCGCTAGCAACACCGCGAAGAGGTGCTGCTCGGGCTGCTGGCTGGAGCTCGCGACCCGAAAAGTCTTACGGCTGAGCTGCTCCCACTCTCCGGCGGCGAGGCGACGCCTGATGACGTCATTGCTGACACCAATGGCGTGCAGCTGCGCACGAGTGATCATCCCGAACTGGTCACGAAAGCGGCGAGCGAGTTCGCGAGTCACTGTAGATTGCACCCTTAGATGCTATCTCATATAGTTTCATCGCGGAGAACGCCGCCGAAGACGAGGTTTCTCGGTGTGATTCAGTGGTTCTCGGTACGGATTAATCGGGCGGTTCGGGCTGTGGCACGCCGAGATAGGTCGAACCAGCCCGAGATGGCCAAACCACGCCGAGATAGGCGCTGGACGACGCCGAGATGGCTCACGCCGAGGCGCCCGCGAGGGGCCACGAGCGCGTCCCCGATCGCGCGCCCGTGCCCCGTGCCCTAACCCGTGCCCTAACCCGTGCCCCATGCCGAGCCCGTGGCCTAACCGATCCCGTGCCCGATCCCGAGCGCGGGCCGATCCCGTCAGGCGGGCCAAACCATCCCGCACGCTACGCTCAACGCCTGTGCGCAAGGTGTTGGTTGCGAACCGAGGCGAGATCGCCATCAGGGCTTTCCGGGCCATCAACGAGCTCGGGTACACCTCGGTCGCCGTCTTCCCCTACGAGGACCGGTACTCGCTCCATCGCCAGAAAGCCGACGAGAGTTACGAGATAGGCGAGCGCGGCCACCCGTTACGGGCCTACCTGGATATCGCAGGGCTGATAGATATTGCCCAGAGCTCAGGCGCGGACGCGATTTACCCCGGCTACGGCTTCCTCTCCGAGAACCCCGAACTGGCCAGAGCC
>DATKHZ010000069.1:0-2126 GCA_035509995.1 Acidimicrobiales bacterium
TCGTTCGAAAGCCAAGCCCCGCAAGGGGCCGGCAGCGGATCTGAGAGCCAGGCCTGCCGGGACCTCTCAACGCTACGAGCCAGGCTCACTGCCATCCCGGCCAGGCCCGCAACGCCTACCTACAATTAGGGCGGATCTTGCATTCAGTTGCCCAGGGTCTTCCTTACGGTCCGCCACAACACGGTCCATCAACCCGGGCGGACCGTACCGGTGATGTCGGTGCGTGCGGCGCGGGCTCGAAGCCGATCGGCTCTCCGTGTCCTCACCGCTGATACAGCTCTTCTTCCGGGATGCCCGGCGGCGGTCCGCTTCCTTCCGGCATGCCCAGGCGGCGGGCTGAAAACAGCGAGCCAGGGGCGGGCGTGACCGGGGCGAACCTGGCCAGGCCGGTTCCCGGCATGTCGATGTAGACCGAATCTATCTGGCCGCCGCGGAAGTGGGTCTCATGCCAAAAGCCGGTACCGCCGCTGTCTCGAATACGCGCCAGTGTGGCGCGGGCCATGACAGGCGCGATTGGTCATCTGTGAGCGAGGACTGCCGGGGGCCGGGTGGCTCGACATCGCCTACCCGGCCCCCGGAACGCAGGTCCTGGCTTGGGGACGGTGGTCCTTTATGGGGCCGGGGGGGTGTAGCGGAAGGAGGGGTTAGTCACGTTTACAAACCGGTTGTGACCGACGACGGTGATGTTGCTGTTGAATGCGATTCCATTAACATTGTTGGAGATCGTGTTGCCCGCGACCACGATCGACGTCGGCACCGCGATCGAGAGCAGCATGACCCCGGTGGTAGTCATTACGCCGGTATCAGGGTCACCGGCGAGGTTGTTCTGTCCGAACCGGTTCCCGACCACGACAATGCCGCTGACATCTTGCAGAGGCGCATGGCTGTGGAGGACGAAGCCGGCGTTCCCGTTGCCGCTCGCGCTATTGCCGGCAAAGAGATTGTCGTACGAGGCGGCTCCCGGGTAGGGCGCAGCGTCGAGCAGTCCGGCGGCGCCGTTACCCGTCGAGATATTGCCGATGACCTGGTTGTCATACACCCCGGCCAGGTGGGGCTGAGGCCGGCCGGCGTCCGGACCGCTCGTGGCCACCGCGCGGGGGTCGTGGCCAGGCAGGGTAATCCCGCAGTCGAACAAATTGTCCGAGGAATGGTTGAAGGCGATCAGGTTGTGCGCTGCGGGGCCGACTGAGATCCCGAAACCGCCGTCGCTCACGAGGATGCCCCCCACGTTGTGGGACACCTGGTTGCCGATCACCTTGGACCAGCTGACCCCGAGCAGGTGGAGGCCCTCGCCGCAGTCGTCGGCGTCGGTAAGCGAACTAGGGCAGGCCGAGTCAGGCGGGAGGCTCGTGTCGTAGGCCCGGTCGTTGTGGACGACGACATTGCCAGTGATCGTCACATGCGAGATATTGGCCGGAGCTGAGGTTGGTCCCTTAGGCCAAGAGCTCAGCGGAGGCTCGGCCAAAATGCCCTCCAGGTTGGCGTTCTCCACGGTGAGCCCGGTGACCGACACCCCGCTCGCCTCGATGAGGACGCCGTTGGCGTTGCCCGTGGCGTCGATGACCGTGCGGGTCGCCGACCCGATGGATCTGATACTGAGGCCCTTGAGGCCCGGCTTGACGACGTTGGCGCTGCCAGACTCGGGGTAGGTGCCCGGGGCGATAATGATGGTGTTGTTCGGGCCGGCCTGGGTGAGGGCGTAACCGAGCGTCTTGCAGGGCCTCGACCGGCAGTTGCCGATGTCGGAGCCTGTGGTGGCCACAGTAAGGGTGCTGCGTGCGGGCATCGGCGACGCGTCCGCCGCTGCAGTGCCCAGCGGCAACAGCACGCCGGTACCGGCAACCAAGACCACTGCTGGCAGCCACATCAGGGCTTTTCGCCCCATTCGAGCCGCGACCTTCCCCGCTCCGGTCATCTGATCCCCTCCTTGTTAGCGACCGCTAGCTAGAACGCTGGTGCCGATCGACCGACTGATCCACGACGGCAATCACGTCCACGGACGTGGTGCACGAATGAGGTGACAGACTGAGGTCCCCCACCCGCGCATCGGCAGGTCGCAGAAGGACATTCATCCGCGGCCCACGCCACCCAGCAGACGAACAAGCACATGTGGAGATGCGATGGAG
>DATKHZ010000070.1:0-2079 GCA_035509995.1 Acidimicrobiales bacterium
AATGCAACAATCGCATTGGTGAAGTAACGGGTCATCACACCATCCTCCTTGTTTGGCCCTATCCCGGGCCTCCATTTGTAGAAACGATAAGGAGAGGCGCTATATTCCTTTCACCGAGGCCCGGCGCCCATTGTTTGCTGCTGCGCGCCCGACCGTCTGTCGCGAGGTATTTTCGCTCACGGCACCACAACGGTCACTGGAAGATCTCGGCAAAGCACGAGGCGCCGGCTGACCGACCCCGCCAGGCGGTGCAGCGGTTTCGCCGACCTGCCGACGGCAATTAGATCGGCGTGCTCGGAGCGCGCCACTTCGGTGATGACGTGTGTTGCGTCTCCCTTCTCCCGGACAAAACTCGCCTCGACGCCGAGAACGTCTGCGCGCCTGGCCACTTCGCCGGCCAGCTCTTCGGCGATCTGGTCCGTCGCCTCCACCGCGGCCTCATAGTCGTAAGGAGCGCCGATGCTCAACGCCGCCTCGGGCTCGACCAGCGGAGTCACGAAAACGGCAATTATTCGTCCACGGCACCGCCGCGCCTCTCCTGCCGCCCACGCGAACGCGTCCCAGCTTGGATCTGAACCGTCCAGGCCGACCACGAGTACCGCGCGACCGATGTGCTCGGTTGTCGCGTCGTCGCCGGCCGCACCTTCGAAAACCGGTCCTGCTGTCATGTCGTACTCCTTCCTGAAGGCAGGTCAACATTGGCGAGCTCGAGCATTCGGCGGAGCACGGGGAGCGTCGAGCGGAGCGAGGTCGCTTCTCGTGGCGGGAGCTTGTCGACCAGGACTTCGAAAACTGATGCGCCGGACCGGCGCACGGCGCTCAGGTGCTCACGGCCCGCCGGCGTTATGGCTACGAGCACGACACGCCCGTCTCGGGCGTCGGCCTGCCGGTCGGCCATCCCCAGCTTCTCCAGCTGGGTGACAAGGGCAGACATCGATGGCTGCGTCACTCCCTCAATGACTGCCAGGTCCCCCAGACGGCGGGCACCGGTCCGCTCGAGGGTCGACAGCGTCGACAAGGCCGTCAGGCTGAGGTCACGCGGGCGTTGTCGAATGCCGAGGGTGCCCAGCGCGAAGAGGACCTCCCCGATGGACTGCCTCTGTTCCTGTTCTTCGCTCACCCAAACATTATAGGTCAATCTATATAGTTTGGTCAATGGGCTGGCCCCCTTGGTCAGCGCTAGGCTTGGCCCGGCTCAAAAGGAGTAGCGCTATGAACATTCGAGGACGCCCGCTGCATTTTGGTGTGCAGCTGCAGGCACAGGGTGCGACATGGGCAGAGTATGCCGTCGGCGTCCAGGCCGCAGAGGACCTGGGCTTCGGGTCCGTGTGGACCTTTGACCACCTCCTGCCGTTTGTCGGCGCGGACGACCGTCCTTGTTTCGAGACGCTCACGACGCTGTCGGCCATGGCGGTCCTTACCTCGAGGGCGAGGATCGGGGCGTTGGTCAACGGAGTGCTCTACCGGCATCCGGCCGTCCTGGCCAAGGCCGCAGCCCAGATCGACGAGATGAGCGGTGGCAGGCTCGATTTCTCTCTGGGTGCCGCCTGGGCAGAGCGGGAGTTCAAGGCGTACGGCATGGGTTTTCCCCCGCTGGCCGAGCGCTATGCCCGCCTGGATGAGGCGTTGCAGCTCGTGAAGCTTCTTTGGGCCCAGCACCGGACCACCTACCAGGGACGCTTCTACCAGGTGGAGGAGGCCCCTTGCGATCCCAAGCCCGTGCAGTCACCCCACCCGCCCATAACCATCGGTGGTACAGGTCTCGGATCTCTCAGGATCGCTTCGGTGCATGCCGACCGGGTCAACTTCGTCGGGCCGGCGGCGAAGTTTGGGGAACGGATAGCCAAGCTGGAACAGCTATGTGCCGATGCAGGCCGCGACTTCGACGAGATCGAGCTGTCGGCCCACCCGAACATCGCCGTCGCCCCGACCGCTCAACAAGCAGAGGCCATGGCTCGGAGGGCGACCGCCGCCAACTCCCAGGACCTCGACACACAGCGTGCCAACTGGCTGATCGGTACGCCCGCCGATGTGGTGGACGGCCTGCGCGGCTACATGGCGGTCGGTGTCAACCACTTC
>DATKHZ010000071.1:0-3462 GCA_035509995.1 Acidimicrobiales bacterium
CGTGCAAGCTTCGGAGCCGATCGGCGACTTTGGTCCCGACACTTACAGAGGGAGGGGATGGCTAAGGACTCCCACGCCAGCCAACCGGCCCGACAGGGTGCGAATGAAGTCCAGCGCGTCGATCTCGATGCAATCGCCGCCGACGCCCTGGGTGAACTTCCCGCCAGCCGGGCCATCGAGTACGAGCTCAAAGGGTTGGCCATGGATATCGGCCCACTCGGCGACAATGTCGGCGACAAGGCGGCCATCGTGAGCGGCCGTGAGTTGCATCGGCCGCTTGATTGCCACGTTGACATCTATCCGGTGAGCCCAGACGTCTCGCGTGAACCCCACGTCCAGTAGGTATTTGAGGGGCGCCCATCCGATCGGCGGTCCAAACGGGAGGGGAATGTAACGGGCTGGAGGCGGTGTGCGCCACCGACCTTTGACTGCCCTCGGTCCTACCGCGGCAACTTGCGCGACTATCTCGTCATTTGAAAGGTGGTTGCGCTCGCGGGTCTGGAACTCGTTCATCCCGTCGACCCAGTGGTGCGAGTCGATCTCCTTGTTGAGCGGAATGCCTCGCCTCAACTGGCGCACGAATTCTCGCACCGACGCTTGGGCTTCGCTTGAGCCGAGGACGTGCAGGACCATCTTGCGGACGTCCCAACCGGTGCAATCGGTGGGAGTTGCCCATTCTTCGGGGGTTAGTGTTGCCACCAGGTCGGCGAAACGAGTGAACTCCTCTTCGGCGAGCACCCGGGCTTCGGGACGGCTGATTCGATTTGCGATCATGAGCGTCTGCTCCTTTGCAGCACGTCGTCGATATAGAGATCAACGAGACGGTTGAGATGACGGACCCAACGGTTGCCGCCGGGATCGTTGCTTAGCTGCGCCTCCATCAAGCCGGCGACGATGGCCACGATGCAGTCGATGTCGCCCTGCTTGCTGACGCCAGCCTCGTTCATCAATCTGTAAACGCGTCCCAATACATCCTCGGCGAGGCTGTAGGCCTTCGGGGAAGGTACGAACCCCGGCACATGTCGAGCGAAGAGCAGCTCATACCGCGCCGGGTCCTCGAGCCCGAACGCAACGAACTCGGCCAGGAATTTCTTCAGCGACGCACGCGGATCGCGAGGGAGTTTGACCAGGTCGAGCGCATGAAGCAGCCGCCGATTGCCGTCGGCGAACATGGCGTCGTAGAGGGCCAGTTTCGAATCGAAGTAGGCGTAGAGCGACGGTTGGCGCATCCCGACCTCACCGGCCAGGGCGTGCAGTGACACTCCCGCGATCCCGTGCTCTCGGGCGAGATTCCACGCCGACTCGACGATCTCTGCCACCTTGGCCTCTCGTCGGTCGGTGACCTTGTCGGACTTCAGCCGGGAGCCGGCGCTCCCTTGTTCGCCTATCATCGATAGGTAGTATATACCTATTGGTGATAGGTGAGTCAAGAGGTGTGGCCTACCCACCGGCCTAGCCCCTTATGCTTAGTACCTTAGGTCGGGCATTTTTCCGGCGTCTGCCCAGGCTGCAAGCCTGGCGGTATGTACCGCCCACCGTAAAACGAGGAGGCGTCGGGGGCCACCTCGCTCGGGGGCGTCGTGGCCAGGGCACCAGCCGGTGCGCCCGTGGCTTCAGTCCCGGCTTCGAGCCAGGCCGTCAGCACAGCACGGCCAGGAGCGGTCAAGCTGCCCCGCCGGCCCAGGGCGACCGCAGCCGCGCTCGTGGTGGCGGCCGGGCTGGTGGTCCCGGCCGTGCCGCCTTCTGTCGCCGCCGGCAGGCCGTAGCTCAGGAACTGCTGGACCATTTGCTGGTCCTCCGACGGCGCGGGGTCAAGGGCGCCGGGGACCTCGGTCGAGTTGACCGTCGGGTAGGTCCACTCAGGGATGCCGGCAGCGTTGGCGTGGCGGAGCACGGACGCCAGGTTGATGAGCTGGGAGCTGGAGAAATTATCGTCCACCGTCAGGCTACCGGCTACCCCTGCGATCACATCGTTGAGGGCCAGGGGGTTGGTCGGTGCCACCTGTTCGGCCTTTTTTATCGCCAGTTTGATGAAGTCCTGCTGGCGCTGGATGCGCGCCAGGTCGCTCTCGGGCACGAGCTGGTACTGCCAGGTACCGTTCAGGTAGTACTGGTACTCGCGTGAGCGGACAAAGGCGAGCGCCTGGCTCCCTTTCAGTAAGATGCAACCGGCCTTAGGCACGCTCAGGTCCGAGTACAGGTCTCTGGCCGGTGTGGGGAAGTACTGGTACACACCACCTATGGAGTCGGCGATCTGAGTGAATGCATAAAAATTCACCACCATGAAATGGTTTACGTTGATCCCGAAGTCCTGTTGGACCGTGCGCACCAGTAGGTCCGGACCGCTGTTGAAGGCCGAATTGATCCGTGTGGTGCCAATGCCCGCAATCGGGACGAGGAGGTCACGGGGTATTGACATGATGGCAACGCTCGAGGAGGCAGGGACGATGCGGACGAGCATGATGGTGTCGGAACGCTGCCCGGTGACGCTTGCCGTGCTCCCGAAAATGGCGCTGGCCCCCTTGCCTAGGTTGCGGGTGTCGCTACCTACGGCAAGCACGGTGATTGGTGCCCCGGGCTTAGGGACGGCGGTCAGCCCGTTTACCACGATGCGGTTGACCTGCCCGAGACGCCACTGGACGTAGCCGTAGGCGGACGCGCCCAACGACAACATCGCCAGGACCACGACATTGGCCACAATGAGCATCCGCCTCGGCCACCTTCTGCGCTGCGGTATCCGAGGCGAGCCGGTGCTTCGCTGGACCGGCTGGTCAGCCGGGCGAGCGCCGCGGAGGGCGTGGTCAACGTCCATGTGCCTACGATGCTAAGCCCATATGTGGCCCAAATCTGTTTCCCGCCGTGGGAAGGGGCCCCCAGTAAAAGCCATAGGGCGCGCTTGCCGTCGGTCGTGGTGCTTACCAGCAACCAGCGTGGACTTCCCCAGCACATTTCTGTGGCCGATGACGGGGGCCTGGAGCGACCCAGTTGGGCCATGTGCGAGGCGGTACGGGCGGTGTCGATCCAGCGGTTCGGAAGGATGACCAGCACAGCGACTCACGAGGCACTTAGCGGCATCAACGACCAGCTCCTGCTCTGGCTCGCGCCCGAGGCGTCCCGGCAACCCTGACTGCACGAGGGAATCAGGGGGAAAGATGGATGTCTTGAATCTCGTCTTCCGTGGCGAGGAACTCAAGAAGGCGCTTTCCTTCCTGCTCAATGGTAAGACGGTCCCCTCTGGATGTCCGTTCCAGGACTGCGACACGGAGGTCTGCAGTGCCATTCCGCTTGACGACCTTCCACGTTGCTCGAACGAAACCGTCGACGAGAACCGTTCCTGGCACAAGGCCGTTCTTTGTGGAAATGGCGCGGCGATGTTCGTCAGTGATGACGCGTCGGCGATCGGCATGAGAGATCACGGCACTGTCGAACTCGGCCAGGAAGCGAACAGGCGCTTCATTGTCC
>DATKHZ010000072.1:0-14499 GCA_035509995.1 Acidimicrobiales bacterium
AGCCCGGCGAGCAGGGCTAGCGCAAAGGCCAGCATCGGGAGCATGCGCTGGGTTGCGACCGAGCCCGCACCCAGATCGGTGAACAGATGCTGCGCCGTCCCGTCATAAACGACGGCCAGGGATATGAGACCCGCCCCGACCAGACCGGCCACGACCGGCCGGCGCCACGCGACCAGGACTGCGAGGATCGCGAGCACGATGGCGACGGTCCCCACGTAGGCGGTCGCTTCGTAGTAGTCCATAGGCCCGAACCAGAGGCTGCCCTTTGTGGGGAGCCCGTCGTAGCCCTGAGCAAACAGTAGCGACACAGCGCGTATTGGTAGCCCTCCCGTCCCGTTCTCGCCGGCACGGGAGGACTGGCTCAGAACGGACCACCCCGGCAGCCACAGCGGGGCAGAAAGGGCTGCACCGGCCGCGACACCGGCGGCCAAACGGGCGGGCCCGGCGAGGCCGACCTTCCCCTTTGCCGCTCCGCAGGCCCCGGCGATAACCACGACTGAGCCGACTGCGAGAGCGCCGAGGGCAAGCGTCTCCGGAAAGCCGCCGTAAACAGCGAACGCCGTCGACAGTGCAACCAGGACGACGCCGGCCGAGCGCCAGCGCCCGGGCTTCCAGCACAGGAGCGCCCCGGCCAAGGCCCAGCCCGCCCAAACGAGCGGCCCGCTGACTGCCCAGCCGGCCCAGCCGCTGAGCGAGCCCGAAAGCATGAACGTGGTGCCTGCCATCGCTGCGCCAAGAGGGCCAGCACCTATCAATCTCGCAGCGACGTAAGCCCCGCTGCCGGCGATCAACAAAAGTGCCGCGACGCTCGCCAGGAAGGAGACGGACAGCGGGAAAAGGTAGCCGACAAGCGTCGGGAGCGCGAACGGCTTGGACTCGAAGTTCAACATGAGGGGCATGCCGTCGCCCGAATAGTTGTTCCAAAGAGCCAGTTGTCCGTGGTGTATGGCCAACCAATCGAGCGTGTTCCAGGGCATCTCCTGGGTGATGATGTCGCCGTTGACCGAGTTGTGCACGGCGAGGTGCGGCACGTAGGTCAGGTATGACAGCTGTCGCCCAATATCGGCTGGGCCGAACGAAAAACCGTCCTTCAGCGAGGGCGAGAGGTAGGCGCCGACCACGAGGAGTAGCCACGCCAACCCAAGGGCGTCTCCGCGTCGGTGTGTCAATTCCCCTCTTGCCTCGCCCGCACTGCTTAGCACACCCGCCGACCGGCTCTTGGCCCCAGCGAGCGCGCGTGCCCAGCACTCCGCCGAGCGGCTCTTGGCCCAGCGTGCGCGCCACCGGTAGTCTCGACTCGTCATGCTGCTCGTCATCATCGTCGTCGCCTGCGTCGCCTTCGTAGCGCTCGCAGGGATGGGCGGCTACACCGTGATTGCCAGGAGGCGGGAGCACCGGGCTCTTCCCGCCCCGCCTCCCCGCCCGCCGCAACCGTCCGTGCCCCCGGCACAGCAACCCTCGGCCCTGCACCCGGCTGGCCAACATCCTGCCGGCCAGCATCCGGCCAGCCAACATCCGGCGGGTCAACACCCGGTCGCCGAGCACCCGTCGGTTGCCTCAGCACCACGGGCCAAACCGGACCTGGCACTCGATAAAGCCACGGTTGCCGAGCAGGCGCCTCAGGTACTCGAACGGCCGAGGTTCCGGGACCGGCTCGGCAAGGCGAGGTCGTTGCTCGCGGACCAGCTGGCAGGGGTGCGCAGGCGGGGGAAGATCGACAAGCAGGCTTGGGACGAGCTCGAGGAGGCCCTGGTACTGGCCGACGTCGGCATCCTGACGACCGAGGAGTTGCTCAAGGGCCTCAAGGAGGGCACCCGCCGCGACGGTCTGGCTACCCCCGAGCAACTGGTGGACGCGCTGCGCGAAGAGCTGGTCAACCGGCTGCAGGGGGAGCGTGAGCTGCACAGGGCCGCGGTCGGGACGACGACGGTGTGGTTGTTCGTCGGGGTCAACGGGGTGGGCAAGACGACCACGATCGGCAAGGTTGCGATGCGCGAGGAGAGCGAGGGCAGACGGGTGGTCCTTGCGGCCGGCGACACGTTCCGCGCGGCTGCAGCTGACCAGTTGGAACTTTGGGCGGAGCGGGCCGGCGCCGGCTTCGTGCGGGGCAACGAAGGGGGCGACCCGGGAGCTGTCGTCTTCGACGCTGTGCAGCACGCGAACGCCCGCCACATCTCCCTGGTGTTGGCCGACACTGCCGGCCGGTTGCATAACAAGGTAAACCTGATGGAGGAGCTCAAAAAGGTCCGCCGGGTGGCCGACCGACCGCCCGCTTCTGTCACGGAGGTGTTGCTGGTGCTGGACGCGACCACGGGCCAAAACGGCCTCGTGCAGGCGCGTCAGTTCACCGAGGCGGTTGCGGTCACCGGCATCGTCCTCACCAAGCTGGACGGGACGGCCAAGGGCGGGATCGCCGTCGCGATCACCAGCGAGCTAGGCATACCCATCAAGCTGGTAGGGCTGGGCGAAGGGCCCGAGGACCTCGTGCCTTTCGACGCCCGCGAGTTCGTGGAAGCGCTCCTCCCAGCTGACTGAATGACCAGCGTCTGACTGAGTGACTAACGCCGGCGCTTCGGGCCCCTCGCCCGCAATGGCTTGAACCAGATGCGTTCGTAGCTCCGGCTCATCGGGTGCAGCAAAAGGGCAACTAGAGCCCCCGCGAAAATCAGGTTGATTATCACGCTGATTGCAGCCGTGAAAAACACAAGCCAGAACAGGACATCGACCACGGCCACGGCCACGCCGCCCCAATACCCGAGCTTCTTCTCGTTGGCAATGCCGAGCCCGGCGAAGATCGCCGGGATTGCAAGGAGCCCGAAGAAGGGGATCCCCACTCCGATCAAAACCTCGAGGATCCACAATCCCGCGAAGAAGTAGAGCAACATGTTGGCCGACAGCAGCGTCTGGGGATGGCTCTTGTCGAGCCATTGGGTGTTAGCCACTACTACTCAGTGTGGCACCCGTTGGGCTGTTCAGTGTGGCAAGGGCGGGTGCGGCACTTGCCGGTGCGGTACTGGCCTCCGCGCTACCGGCCTCCGCGGCACCTGCGTGTGCGGCACGGGCGGTGGGATTTGGCCTTAGCGTGACTGAGCGCTCCCGGGACGCAAGCTGACCGCAAGCGGCACTTATGTCGGTCCCCCTGTTGGCTCGCACCGTAGCGTTGACGCCGAGGTCCCTCAACCAGTCCCGAAATGCCGCCACGGCGTGAGGCCGAGCTCCCAAGGTGGCGTACCCCGGGGTCGGGTTGAGCGGGATTAGGTTCACGTGGGCTGCGAGTGGCAGAGCGAGCTCAGCTAGCTCCGAAGCATCCCGATGCGTGTCGTTCACGCCGTCTATCAGTGCCCACTCGAGCGAAAGCCGACGCCCTTTGGCCGCCAGGTACTCCCCGCATGCTCGCATGAGCACCGCAAGAGGGTAGCGGCGGTTGAGCGGGACGATCTGGTCCCGGAGCTCGTCGCGGGCCGCGTGTAGGGAGACGGCGAGGTTGACCGGCAGCGCTTCGGTTGCGAGCCGGCGGATGCCCGGGACGACGCCCACGGTGGACAGCGTGATGCGACGCGCCGAGATACCCAGGTTGGAATGCAGCAGCTGGACCGCCGACCATGTCCGGTCGTAGTTGGCCAGCGGTTCGCCCATTCCCATGAAGACGACGTTGCCGAGCCGGCGGGGGAGCGCTTGGCGACGCGCCTCGACGACTTGCTCGACGATCTCTCCCACCGAGAGCTGGCGGTCGAAACCCGCCTGGCCGGTAGCGCAAAAGCCGCAGCCCATAGCGCAGCCCGCCTGGCTCGAGACGCACACTGTCGCGCGGTCCGGGTAGAGCATGAGGACGGTCTCTATCCGCCGGCCGTCGGCAAGCTGCCAGAGCCACTTCGTCGTCTGGCCGTCCGACGAGACCGACCGTGCGGCCTCCTGGAGGGCGGGTTTGAGCTCCGTCCGGAGCCGTTCACGCAGGCTCTTTGGCAGGTCGGTCATGTCGCCAGGGAGCAGGCCCCTTTCCCAGAGCCCGTTCCAGACCTGCTCGGTGCGGTAACCTGGCTCGTCAGACAACAAGCTCGCTAGCTCGTCACGCCGCATGTCGAAGGCCCCTGGCACAGCCAGCCAGCCTAGGTCGGTAACCGAAGACATAAACCGAAGACGTAACTGAAAGCTGTTGGGACGCACCCTGTAATCCGGGCAATAGCTGAGCCACGGGCCGCCAAATTAGGGATAGGTGAGCAATGAAGATCATGATCCTCGGGGGGGACGGCTTTTGCGGGTGGCCCACCTCGCTCCATCTTTCGGCAAAAGGCCACGACATCGTCATCGTCGACAACCTTTCGCGCCGGTCGATCGACATCGAGCTCGAGGTTGAGTCGTTGACACCGATCAGGCCGATCGGTGAGCGCCTCCGGGTCTGGAAGGCTGCGACCGGACGGG
This sequence comes from Acidimicrobiales bacterium, assembly GCA_035509995.1. GTDB lineage: Bacteria > Actinomycetota > Acidimicrobiia > Acidimicrobiales > Palsa-688 > Fen-671. The sequence goes on from DATKHZ010000072.1 coordinate 4,420, forward strand.
ACATCAGCTTCGTCAACTTGGACCTGGCCCTTCAGTACAACCGGCTCCTCAGCCTGCTCCAGGACTTCCGGCCGGACGCGATCGTCCACTTCGCCGAGCAACGGGCAGCGCCGTACTCGATGCGTTCGCCAAGGGCTAAGCGCTACACGGTCGACAACAACGTGCGCGGCACTCACAACCTGCTCTGCGCGCTCGCCGACGCCGAGCTCGATGCTGCTGTGGTGCACCTTGGGACCATGGGCGTGTACGGCTACGGTTGGTCGGGCTCAGCCCCGATCCCAGAGGGCTACCTTGCCGTCAAGGTCCCGACCCCCGATGGCGAGCTGGTGCGCGAGATCCTTCACCCGGCCAACCCGGGCTCGGTGTACCACATGACCAAGACGCTCGACCAGCTTCTCTTCGCGTTCTACGCCAAGAACGACGGCGTCCGGATCACCGATCTCCACCAGGGGATCGTGTGGGGCACCCAGACCAACGAGACTGGGCTCGACGAACGACTAGTCAACCGCTTCGACTACGACGGCGACTACGGCACGGTGCTCAACCGGTTCCTGATGCAGGCTGCGATCGGTCATCCTCTGACGGTCCACGGGACGGGAGGGCAGACGAGGGCGTTCATCCACATCCGTGACACTGTCCGCTGTATCGAGATTGCGATCAACAACCCTCCGGCGACGGGTGACCGAGTGTCGGTGTTCAACCAGACGACCGAAGTGCACAAAGTTAAGGACCTAGCAGCACTGATTTCGAAGCTCACAGGCGCCGAAGTCGTGATGCTGCCGAACCCGCGCAAGGAAGCTGCGGAGAACGACCTCGTGGTCCAAAACGAGCGTTTCCTGTCGCTCGGGCTCAACCCCACAACGCTTTCGGAAGGCCTGCTCGAAGAGGTCCGTCTGATCGCCAGCAAGTACCGTGACCGGGTCGACACGTCGAAGATCGTGAGCCGCTCCGTTTGGCGCAAGGGCATGGAAGTGGCACCTGACCTGCAGGTGAGCGTCCTCCGCGAGCCCTCGGGCACCGCCGGCGGCCACCTCACAGTGGACAGCGGCCTCGAGGTCGACTAGTCGGTGCTAGCCGGCGGGTTGTCACCGGTAGACGCCGGGATGTCGCCGGTATAAGCACGGTCTATGTGGTTGAGGGTGAAGCCCAGGTCCACGTAGAGCTTGACCGCCCTCACGTTGCTCGCGTCCACGTAGAGCATGGCCTCGGTGGTCCCTTCATCCGCTAGATAGTCGAGGCCGGCGAGGGTGAGCTGGCGGCCAAGGCCTCGGCCCGAAAAGTCCGGGTCCACTGCCACCACGTATATCTCGCCGAAAGACTCGCCGTGCTGGTCATGGAGCTTGGTCCAGCAAAACCCCGCGAGGCGTCCCTCGAGCTCGTAGAGCAGAAAACCTCTCGGGTCGAACCAGGGCTGCGCCTCGCGGGCTTTGAGGGTCTCTTCTGTCCAGCCCCCCTGCTCAGGGTGCCAGTGGAAGGCCCGGTTGTTGACCTCTAACCAGGCCTGCTCGTCCTGCCCTGGCTTGAACGACCTTGTGTTGAGCGTTGAGTGCTCATCTGCGGGGAGCGGCCTCCGCATCTGGTAGAGGGAGCGGCCGTGCGACAAGCCGGCAGCGGCGGCCATCCGTTCGTGGTAGGGGGCCGGCTGGCTCACCCAGAGGTGAAGGTGCCCTCCGCCCTCTTTGGAGATCAGGTCGATGGCGCTGCGCACGAGGTCTGTCGCGACGGTGTTCCCGGGCGTGCGGTGGTGGGGGTCGACGACAATCTCGAGCGCCCAGCTCGGGCGGTCGCCGCCGCTATCAGGGCCAAGGTTCAGCTGGGCATAACCGACCGGGTGGGCGTGGCCTGGTTCCCACGCGACAAGGCCGGCAAAGCCTTCGCGCCCTCCCTGGACCAGGTCGAGCCAGGCATGTTCGCCGAGCGCCGGGTGCGCGTCGGCTTCGCTCGCAGCCTCCAGGAGGCCGGTGACAGCCGCGAGGTCTTCACTGTCGAGGTGGCGCATGACCCGGATATCGTGCACGAGCACGAAGCTAGCGCCAAAGCGGGGAACGTTGCCCTGCCGTGGCCCCACAGCTCGCTAGCCTCATGGAGTGCCATCAGCCCGTCCGAGGTCTCCCGCTGGCCGGGCAAAGCTTGCTGCGGAGCGCTTGTCCGTCGAATACCCCGGCAGCGCAAAGGACCTTTGCGAACTGGATTTCTCGACGCCGTGGGAATTACTAGTGGCGACGGTGCTGTCGGCACAGACGACCGACGAACAGGTGAACTCCGTTACGCCCACCCTCTTCCGGCAGTACCCGGCCCCTGAGGACTTGGCCGCGGCCAGCCTTGAAAGGGTGGAGGAGATCATCCACCCGACCGGGTTTTTCCGTGTAAAAACAAAGAACATCATTGCCCTGGCAAGTGCGGTGTCCGCCAGGTTCGGTGGCGTCGTGCCGACGGCGATGGGGGATCTGGTGACCCTGCCCGGGGTCGGCCGCAAGACGGCAAACGTCGTGCTGAGCGTCGGCTTCGGTTTGCCGGGTTTGCCGGTCGACACCCATGTGGGCCGCCTCAGCCTGCTCCTCCGCCTCACCGAGCAGACCGACCCTGTGAAGGTCGAGACCGACTTGTGCGCAATGCTCCCGAGCCGCGAGTGGGGCCCATTCAGCCTGCGAATGATCCTGCACGGCCGGCGTGTCTGCATCGCCCGGCGGCCCCGCTGCGCCGAATGCGTGATGGCGGACTTCTGCCCATCCGCCTTCCTCCCGTTCGCTCCTCCGGCAAAGGCCGCGCTTCGCTCCCGCGGCTAAGGGGGGTCGCTTGGCTCCTGCGGCTAAGGGCTAGTGCCGCCCGGCTACGAGCCTCTCGAGCCTTCTGGTGGCGACGCCCAAGGTGCGTTCGACCTCGAGCAGGTCGTTCCCGTAGCGCTCCTCCTCGCTTGGAGAGAGCTCCGCGATGATGCGGCCGACGCGCTTGGTGAGCTCCCCAAGGGTGCTCGAAACAGCGGCAAGTTCCGCCCCAGCGCTCATGGAGCCCCAGCATGCCAGGCGCCCGGCAATAGTGGGGCGCAGCATGCCAGGCGCCCGGCAATAGTGGGTCGCAGCAGCCCGCGGCATCCGTCGCCGCCTTCTCTTACGTAAGTAGTGCTGTGGCGGTCACCTGGCTGGATCTGCTGGAGTTGGGGCAGGAGCCGGGTAGATTACGCCTACGTTTGTTCTCGCGCCAGCGCGCCGTTCCATGAGGTCGGTCTGCCGGGCGGTCAGGACCACTACAGGACGGGAACGTTGCAAGCCATAACTCGCTCCAGCTACCGGGCGGCGCGACTTGCCGCCGGCACCGCACTGATCCTGGCGACGTCGTTTGTCGCCCAACCCGTTGACGTCGTCGCTGCGCCGGGTCGCGCGCCGGCGAGGCAGGCCAACACCAACCACACCTCCAATTCGGCTAAGCGCGTTGCCCAGCAAGCAGAGCGGGCCTCGGAAAACGTGCTCCTTCTGCTGAAGGCTTCCTGCCCCGTTCAGGCACGGACGACTGCCGGCCTTGCCTGCCCAGCGCAGGCCGCAGTCCTGGCCCAACTCAAGGCGGGCGGGGCGACCGTGCTCTCCACCACCACTTTGCTGGACTCTATAACCGCCCTGGTCAGCCCGGCCCTGGCGAGCGCACTTGGCAGCTCCCGGGCGATTGCTCAGGTCGTCCCGGACACCACGCTCAACCTGGGCCCAGTCGGTCCCGCCACCCCGACGGCTGCAACACCAGCCGGCTCGAAGGTGGCCGCTACAGCCACAGGCTCACAAGTGGACGCCCCAGCGAGTAGCCCCAGCTCGGAGGCGAAGCCGGTACTGCACGCGCATGGGATCGCGCCGGCAAGTCAGATCTGTGGCACGCGCTTGCACCCGGAGCTGGATCCCGAGGGCCTCCATGACATCAACGCCAACCAGGCCCGCGCCCTGGGCATCGACGGGTCCGGTGTCACAGTCGCCGTCTTGGCAGACGGGCTCGACCCGACGAACGCCGACTTTGTCCGCAACGGTGCTTATGGCCAGGCAGGTTCGCCGGTGATCACCCAGTACCTGGACTTTTCCGGGGACGGCACGGCAGCGACGACCGAGGGAGCGGAAGCCTTCGGCGACGCGAGCTCGATCGTGGCCCAGGGCAACAAGGCGTACAACCTCGCTCAGTACGTGAACCCAGACCTGAGATCGGCCCTCCCGAAGAGCGGGTGCTGGGTGAAGATCGTTGGCGTGGCGCCAGGGGCTTCGCTCCTCGTGCTGAAGGTCATCGGCAGTGCCCAAGGCGCAAATACCTCGAGCATTGTCCAAGCCGTGCAGTACGCCGTGCAGCACGGGGCCAAGGTCATAAACGAGTCTCTCGGCTCAGGCGATTTCCCTGACACTGCCCTCGACGTCGTGAGGAACGCTGACGACGCGGCTGTGGCTGCCGGGGTCACTGTCGTCACAAGCTCCGGTGACGCTGGCCTCACGAGCACGATCGGGTCGCCTGCCACTGACCCGGCCGTCATAAGCGTGGGCGCCACGACAAACTTCCGCGACTATGCGCAGAGCGATGCGGGCGGTTTTTACAACCCCGTCGTGGGCAACGGCACATGGCTAAGTAACAACGTGGCGTCGTTCTCGTCAGGCGGTTACAGCCAGTCCGGTGGCACCGTCGACCTCGTGGCCCCGGGCGACTCGAACTGGGCCCTGTGCTCGACCGACCCGAAGCGCTACACGGGCTGTGCCGACAGCTTCGCTGGCAAGGACATCGGAGTACAGAGCTTCGGTGGGACGAGCGAGGCGGCCCCTCTAACCGCCGCGGCGGCTGCGGACGTCATACAGGCCTACTCCAGAACTCACGGCGGCAGCGATCCCTCGCCGGCGCTTGTGAAGCAGATCCTGACCAGCACGGCTACCGACATCGGTTCTCCCGCTGACGAACAAGGGGCGGGCCTGCTCAACGTCCTCGGCGCCGTCAAGCTGGCCGAGTCGTTGCCGGCACCGGTCCCCCCCACCACCACGACCACAACGACGGCCCCGTCGGCAACGACGAGCAAAACGGTCGCCACCACAACCTCCACCACAACCTCCACTACGACCTCCACGAGCACAACCACGACGGCAGTCGCGTCCCCGGTCCGGGTGAGCCCCGACGCGAGCAGGGCTGACGCAACGAGGGCTGACGCGACAGCCTTGCGGCCCCCCTCCGGCAGGCTCCTGATCAGCCCCAATCAGGTAAATGTCGTGGGGTTGCCGGGCGCCACAAGCACCCAGCAAGTGTCCCTGACCAACACCGGCTCGGCGGCGATGACCGTGGGCCTTTCGACCCGAAGGCTCTCGCACAGGGTCTACGACACCGGGGTGCGGGACTTCACCATCGACCCCCTGACGCCGACGACGAACATAGGGGCGTTCCCCATTTGGAGCGGGGTTACCGAGGTGTACCAGACCGAGACTTTCAAGGTGCCGGCAGCGAGCAATTCGCGCCTTATTTTCGACGCGGACTACCAAGACACCGGCCAAAGCTCGGTCCTGCACGTAGCTCTATTCGACCCGAGCGGCACCTATGCCGGTTATTCCGATCCCCAGGGCCTGGGCGACTACGGGGAAGTCGAAGTTACCAACCCGTCGGCTGGTCGATGGACGGCGCTGTTCTTCACAGAGCAGAACGGCGCCATGAAGGGGGGGATAGGGACCAGTGGGACGGTGCAGTGGGATGCCACCACCTGGCGGTATACAAGCGCGGGGGCGATCAGCCCCTCCTTGTTGACCATCGCGCCTGGTGGGACAGCCACCGCCACGATGTCGATAACCGACCCTCGTTTGGCCGGCGACACCAGTGAGTCCCTAGTGGTGTCATCTGCCGGCGGTCAGACCACCGTGCCGGTCACCGTGCGTACCACCATCGATGTCGGCGCCCACGGCGGGACTTTCAAAGGATTACTCACCGGCGGCAACGGCCGCGCCGGTGCAGAAGCCGAGACAAATACGTACTTTTTCCAGGTCCCTCCAGGTGCAACGGAGCTCAATGCGACCATCGCCCTCGGAACTGACCCGAACGAGCATTTGATCGGTTTCCTGGTGTCGCCAGGGGGCCAGCAGCTCGGGTACTCGGGCAACTACACGTTCGTGCCCTCGGGCAGCAGCGCGGAGCCGAAGGCCGCATACGGCCTGGTCCCCGGGGCCACTCCCTACGTGCAGATGTATGCGGTTGCGCCGCAAGCCGGTCAGTGGGAGCTGGTCCTCCAGTGGACGAACCCCGTTACGGGCAACGAGCTCGCCGAGCCGTTCTCGGGCAGCATCCAGTTCAACCAGGCCAGGGCGAGCGGCAAGGGCCTGCCGAGCTCCGCATCGGCGAAACTGGCGCGGGGCCAGACAACTTTCTTCCAGGTTGACGTCGCGAACTCCGGTGTAGCTCCCGAGGCCTATTTCGTGGATCCCAGGCTTGACAAGACCACCACCGTGACGCTCCCTGATCTCAACCCCCGAAACATCGCCGACCTTCTCGAGCTGCCGCTGGGCGCCGGGCTAAGTTTCCCGCTGTACCTGGTCCCCACGGGCACGACCCAGTTGAACGCGACCGTGCGGCGCCTGGCCGGGACGGGGAATGTGTCGTTCGACATGAACCACACGATCGGCGACCCTGACGTGTCCCCTGCGGTCAATGCCGCCGGTGTCAGCAGCTCGACGGGCGCCAATACCTCAAGCTTGAGCCTGACCTCCCCCGAGGTAAGCCCCGGGCTTTGGGCGCTTAACCCCGAAGAACTGGGCCCTTATCCAAAGAGAGGCGCGCCGAAAGAAGTAGCCCTGGCTAACGTCACGGCTGTCACCCAGGCCTTCGACCCGGGGGTGCGTTCCAACACCGACGACCTGTGGCAAGCGGGCTTCAGGTTCTCGCATTTCCGTTACCTCGGGCCCGGCCAGAGCGTGGCGATCCTGATCGCCATCAAGCCCACGGCACCGGTGGGTACGGTTGTCCAGGGAACGCTCTACATCGACGACTTCACCCTCGACAGCTTCGCGCCAACCGGTGACGTGCTGCCAGATGCCGATGAGGTGGCCGCCGTGCCCTATTCCTACACCGTCGTGGCTCCCGGAGGGCCCATCGCTCCCTAGGGGACGCGCCAATTGCTGCCGGCCGCGACCGCTCCCCTCGCTAGCATCGTCCCAATGGCAAGGTTGCTCACCAGGCTTGATTTGCGCGGCGTCAGTGGAGACTTGCGCGCCGCGCTGCCCGGGCCCATGGCCGTGGAGGAGGGGCCTGTCCAGGTCGTGAAAGAGATCCTGGCAGCTGTGAAGGCGGGCGGGGATAAGGCGGTGGCCGAGCTGACACTGCGTTTCGACGGCGTCGTGCCGGCCTCGTTTCGTGTGCCGCCGGAGGAAATAACAGCCGCCACGGAACAGGTTTCACCGGCGCTGCGCACCGCTCTCGAGGAAGCGGCCCGCGCCATAAGGGATTTCCACGAGGCCGAGCTTGTCGCCCACCACGGTTTCGAGCACACGGGGGCAGATGGGATCGTCACGAGTGAGCTGCTCGTGCCCGTTGACAGGGCCGGTTGCTACGTCCCCGGTGGGAGGGCGCCGCTCGCTTCGACCGTCCTTATGACCGCCATACCCGCAAGGGTCGCCGGCGTGGCGGAAGTAGTCGTTTGCTCACCACCTGGCCCCGGCGGGCACGTGAGCGCAGCGGTGCTGGCGGCGGCGGCAGTTGCCGGCGTGGACGAGGTCTACGCGGTGGGCGGGGCACAGGCGATCGCGGCGATGGCTTACGGCACGGCGACGCTGCGCCCGGTCGACATCATCGTCGGCCCCGGCAACCTCTATGTCGCGACGGCACAACGCCTCGTTGCACAGGAAGGTGCAGTAGGCGTGCCCTCGGCGTTCGCTGGCCCTTCCGAGGTGGTGGTGGTCGCGGACGGGAGTGCCCCCGCCGATTATGCCGCGCTCGACCTTGTCGTGCAGGCGGAGCACGGGCCGGACGGGCTGGCCTGGCTCGTCAGCTGGTCAGAGGAGGTCGCGGAAGCCGTCGAGCAAGCGGTCGAGCGGTTCGTGGCCGAGTCGCCTCGCCGTCAGGAGGTGACCGCGACGCTCGCCCAGGGTGGGTGGTCCGTCCTAGTGGACGGTCCTGCCGAGGCGATCGACGTCTGCAACGTCGTCGCCCCCGAACACCTGGAACTGATAACCGCCGACCCCGGCACGCTCGTCCCGCTGGTCAAGGCGGCCGGCGCCGTCTTCTGCGGCCCATGGGCCCCGGCCAGCGTCGGGGACTACGTGGCCGGCCCGAGCCATGTGCTGCCCACCGCGCGCAGTGCGAGGTTCTCGAGCGCGCTCAGCACCCAGGACTTTTTGAAGCGTGTCCACGTCGTGACGCTCGACCGGCAAGCACTTCGCCGGGTCGCCGCCCACGTGGCCGCGATCGCACAAGCCGAAGGTCTAGCCGCGCACGCGGAGTCGGTATCTTGCCGGACGAGCGAATATGCCCCGGTCGCCCCGGTGGCCCATTGACCCGGCAAGCCAGCCCGGCTCGCGCGTTCCCCGAGCCGCGGGCAGATCTTGGCCTTCGCGAGGGCTATCACTCTCCCCAGGTCCCCGTAGAGGTGAGGCTCAATACCAATGAGTCGCCTTACCCCCCGCCGCCTGAGTTTTTGGAGGCTCTTGTCGCCCAGGCCCGCGACATCGCTTACAACCGGTACCCGGACCGCTCGGCTCGGGCCTTGCGGGAAGCGCTAGCCGAGTTTCACGGCGTCGGCCCGGAACAGGTTTTCGCCGCCAACGGCTCAAACGAGGTGCTCCAGTCCATATGCCTGGCATATGGGGGCGCTGGGCGAAAAGCGGCCATGTTCGAGCCGACTTACGCTCTTCATTCCCACATAGCGCACCTCACCGGCACAGAGATGGTGCAAGGCGAGCGGCGCCCCGATTTCACACTCGATACCGATGAGGCCGTCGAGCTGATAGCAACTGAGCACCCGTCAATTGTTTTCCTGTGCTCGCCCAACAACCCGACCGGGTTGGCAGAAGACGCGTCCACGGTGTCAGCGGTCCTTACGGCGGCGGCCCGCGAAGAGCCCGGCGCCCTGGTGGTCGTCGACGAGGCTTACGGCCAGTTCGCTGCTTGGTCTGCCCTCGAGCTCGTAAGCGAGGCGGTGCCGCTCGCAGTTGTCCGTACGTATTCGAAAACCTGGTCGATGGCGGCGCTCCGCCTCGGCTACGTAATCGCTCCCTCTGAGGTCGTAAAGGTGTTGGAGCGTGTGGCGCTGCCCTACCATCTGGACGCGCTGAAACAGGCTGCGGGGCGGCTGGCGTTGCAATTTTCCGAACAGATGGAAAGCCGCGTGGCGTCGGTAGTCGCCGAGCGCGACAGGATTATTCGCGAGCTTTCCAAGATGCCCGTGCGGGTGTGGCCTTCGCAGGCCAATTTCGTGCTGTGGCGCCCGCAAACGCGCAGCGGGGCCGAAACCTGGGACGGCCTGGTGCAACGTTCTGTGCTGGTGCGCGACACCTCGAGCTGGCCGGGGCTGGGCGGGTGCCTACGCACCACGGTAGGGACGAAAGAAGAAAACGACAGGTTCTTGTCCGCCTTGGAAGAGGTATTGGCGTGACTGGGGTGCTGAGAAAATGACTCGGTCTGTGTCCAAAGAGCGCGCCACGAAGGAGACGCAGATCTCTTTGAGGCTGGGCATCGACGGCCCCGCGCAGGTAGAAGTCGCCACAGGGCTGCCGTTTTTCGACCACATGCTCTCCCAGCTCGGCCGCCACGCCGGTTTCGACCTCTCGTTGAGAGCTACGGGTGATCTCGCGGTCGATGCTCATCACACCGTTGAGGACGTCGGTATTGTCCTTGGTGAGGCCCTTCACGAAGCGCTCGGGGACAAGTCCGGCGTGAGGCGGTTCGCGTCGATCGCAGTGCCGCTCGACGAGGCTTTGATCGAGGTGGCGCTTGACCTTTCCGGCCGCCCGTTCTTCGTTTACGAAGTGGACCCGGGAGCTGGGGGAGAGGCATACCCGATCGGAGACCCGCCTTTCGACCCGCAGCTTGCCGAGGAGTTCTGGCGGGCATTTTGCACCTCCGCGGCGATAACCCTTCACATCAGAATGAGCAGCGGCCGCA
>DATKHZ010000073.1:0-3814 GCA_035509995.1 Acidimicrobiales bacterium
GCCGGTCCCAGGGACGTTCGCTTGTGCGTGCAGCCTCGGCGATCATGCCCTTCGAGCCTGGCGCCCAGCCCAGCGACGACCGCGGACGAGCGCGGCTGCTGGGCGGCAACGGCGATATGGCGCACTTCCCGCAAGGCCCTATGATGCCGGTTGCCATCGGGACGGTCGGTTATTGCTTCGAACTGTCCGCAACTGAACTGGGGCTATGGGCGGCCTACGCTTCGGTGAGCGGACCGGGGTGGGCGGCAACAAGGCTGCTCGGGCTGGACCCATTCGCCGTCGGCCGGTGCCTGGCCCAGTTGAGTGGGGAAGTGGAAGCCGTGGCCTCCGGGGCGGTTGCATCCTCAACCTCGCTGGCCGACCTACCCGCTGGGAGCGCGCCCCTCGTCGAGATGGGCGCTGAAGCACATGAGAAATGGGAGGTACGCCTCTTTGCCTCGTAAACGGCCGCTCAGGGTAGGTGTCGGTGGACCGGTCGGCAGTGGGAAGACGGCCCTAGTGGCCGCGCTATGCCGCTCCCTCGCGGGAAACTGGTCGGTGGCCGTTGTCACTAACGATATCTACACGACAGAAGACGCCAAGATCCTTATGCGGGAGGCCGTAATACCGGCCGAACGTATCCTGGCCGTGCAGACCGGGTGTTGCCCGCACACGGCGATCCGCGACGATATCGCTGCCAACCTGGAAGCGGTGGAGACGCACGAGCGGAACGTGGTTGACCTCGATCTCGTCCTAATCGAGTCTGGGGGCGACAACCTTACGGCAACTTTCAGTTACGGGCTGGTCGACACCCAGATTTTCGTCATTGACGTGGCTGGTGGGGACAAAGTGCCTCGCAAGGGCGGCCCCGGGATAACGCTGTCCGACCTATTAGTGATCAACAAGACCGACCTGGCGCCGCTTGTGCACGCCGACCTCGACGTCATGCGGGCCGACACAGAAACCGCCCGCCGCGAACTCCCGTATTTCTTTATCAGCCTGGCCAGAGACCCAATGGCTACGCCGGTTGCGGAGTGGGTGCGCCAACAGTTGGACGCCCAGACGTGCGCGCCCACGCCGAACTAACAGCCTCGGCGCCCCCTCCGGGGAGGGCTGCCGCTGAAGGCTGGAGGTTGACATGGGTCCGCGACGCCCCGCCGTTCGCCTTCCGGCCGACCCCTGAGGCGGTATACCTGGTCGGCACGGCGGCCTCGCCGGTGGGTCAGGATGAACTTTCCTTAGCAGTTACAGTGGAAAAGGGTGCCCGCCTCACAGTACGGTCCGTCGCCTCCACCATCGCCTGGGCCTCGAGTGGCTCACGCGTCCACATGGAGATTGACGTCCAGGCGGGGGCTGTCCTGGATTGGCAGCTGCAACCAATGGTGGTTTCGCGGTCGTGCTCGTTGGTGCAGCGGTGCGTTGTCCACATGGCTGCCGGTGCCAGCCTGCGTTGGGGGGAGGAGGTCGTGCTCGGTCGTTACAAGGAAGAGCCCGGTCGGCTGACCTTACGGCTGGACGTCGACATCGACGGGGCCCCCTTGCTGCGCCACCAGCTCGACGTCGGCCCCGGCGCCTCGGGGTGGGACGGTCCGGCCGTGCTGGGGGGCAACCGAGCCGTGGGCCTTGTGCTAACGGCGGGGGCAGGCGACGCGCCTGGAGAAGAAGAGCGCGCACGAGGGCCCAAGCCTCCCGCAAGCCAAACGGCGGGGGATGGCTGGGCGGCAATGCCGCTGGAGGGCCCTGGCCACCTCGTACAAGCGGCTGCTCCCAACATCGCTTTGTTGCGTGAAAAGCTCAGGCTTGCTGAGGCGGCGCCCCGGTGCGCTTCGGAAGATGGCCGTGATTGACCAGCGTCCCGAGGACGTCGCAGATCACCCTCACGCCAAGTAAGGCAGTTATGTCGGCGTTGTCGTAGGGGGGTGAGCACTCGACGATCTCCATTCCGGCCAAGCCGGGAGCGGCAATGCGCTGCACCAGCTCGAGCGCTTCGCGGGGCAGGAAGCCGCCTGGTTCTGGCCACCCGGTACCGGGGACGAAGGCGGCGTCGAGGCAATCGACGTCGAAGGACAGCCATACCGCTTCAGCTCCGTCCCAGGCGACCTCGAGGGCGGTCTCAGCGGCGCGTTCGATGCCCATGTTGACACAGTCGTTCACAGTCATGATGGTTGTTTCCCGCTCCCGGCAGACCTTGACACCAGGTCTCGGGGCCTGCCAACCACCGATGCCCAGTTGCACAAGGTTGCGGGCGGGGACGTTGGGGGTGTCGGTGGCATGGAACCACGGCGTCGTATGCATGCGCTCGTCGAGGTCGGTTTCCTGGGTGTCCACGTGGCGGTCGAAGTGGATGATCCCGAGGTTGCCCGCAAGGTGCTCGGCCACGCCCCGAACAGTGGGGTAGCCGATCGAGTGGTCGCCCCCGAGGACGACGGGGAAGGCTCCGGAGGCAAATACGTGCGATACGCCCTTGGTTATCTGGTCGAAGGTCTTTTCGATGTTGCCGGGGATGGTGAAAATGTCACCTACGTCGGCGATGGTTACCGATTCGCGTAGGTCGACCCCCAGCTCGAACGAATAAGTCCCGTACAGGGCTGAGATACGACGCATGCCTTGAGGGCCGAAGCGAGTCCCGGGCCTGTAGGTCGTGCCCCCGTCATGGGGGGCGCCGACTACGGCTATGTCGTACTCGCCACACCGGCGCACGTCCTCCACGTAGGGTGCCTTGAGGAAGGTATTAATTCCCGCGAAATGGGGGAGCTCTCCGCGGCTGAACGTCGGGATCGTCTTATCGACGATCGAGTCGGCTCCGGGGAGGCCGAGCTCCAGGCCCCTGCGCTGCTCGCGTTCCAGGGCCGTGGTCGGCAGCTGGGCCTCGCGCTCCAAGGCGTGACGGGCTTCGGGGCCGTTGTGGTCGTGGTGGCCGTGGATAAGGCTCATCTGTGGTTATCTCCTTGTGATGGCGGGGGGCCTCTATGCCGGGCTCTTAGTACTAAGGCCAAGTTGTTGAGCAGCGGCGATCATCCTGTCGTCATAAGTGACGACCTGACCAAGGTCGGTCCCGAGCTGTCGGGCGCTCTCGAGGTGGATGGCGTCGAGCGACCTGACCTCCGGGGGCAGCAGCGTGCCCGCGGCGTTGAGAACACGGTCGCTCAGTCGGATCATGTCGATCCGGTTGAGGACGGCCCGAGCCCGGGCCTGGGCCGCGTCACCCTCAAGGAGCAGTGCACGTAGGACCTCTGTCCGAGCCAGCGCGCTGGAGACCAGAGGGGTGCGCCGCCGCAGGTGCCGCCGCAGCGCCATTGACTCGGGCTCCTCAACAACGAGCTTGACGATCGCCGAGGAGTCCAGGTACGTCGCTGCCATCAGCGGTCGCTGTCCCGGAGACGCGCCAGGACCGCCGATGGAAGGCTTTGTGCTGTTGATGGCAGTGGGTCAGGAAAGCCCTCGAGATCACCATTCGCGGGGTCGATCTCGCCGGCGCGGCGGAGTTGTTGAAGTGGGCTGCCCACTGGCGGTGGAGTCAGCAAGGCCACCGGTCGTCCACGGTCGGTGATCTCGATGGTCTCGCCCCGCTCGACCAGGCGTAGCAATTCGCTCGCCCGTTGCCGCAACTCCCGGATCCCGACTGACGTCATATGCTACTTATAGCACAACAGACTCCTCTGCCTGGCCTTTTCAGCTTGTGGCGAGGCGGGCGAAGGCGTCGCCGGTTACTGCGCCGGCGAGCGGGTAGGAGGGCCCCGGTTCTCTGGTTGACGACGGCGCGCTTTTCGGCGGTACACTTCATCGACCGGGCGGGTCGTGTAGAATGACGCGAGCAAAACACGCACGGTGGTTA
>DATKHZ010000074.1:0-2341 GCA_035509995.1 Acidimicrobiales bacterium
GGCTTCGCACTGGGGCAAATGGTGCGCACTTCACATGTGCGGCATCTGACGCCCGGGTTGGCCCGGTAGTCACGTTGGCGTATGCGGGCGGCCACGCGGCCGACGGCGGCCTCGGCAGTCCCGATGGCCTCGGGGCTAACCGGCACGGGGTCTCGGGAAGCCGCCTTCAGGTCGTGGACGTACGCCCCACGCACGTCGAGGCCTTCACGGCGGCCGGCGTCGGTATAGACCTGGAGCTGGAGGTCGTAGCGCTGCATCCCCCGGTCCGTAGCCACCTTGTAGTCGACGATCGCCAACGCCGTGGGGATTCCGCCTTCGTGGTCCAAAATGACGTCAGCCCGGCCGGTAATGACTATTCCTTCCAGGTGCAGCTCGAAGGGGCGCTCGGTCTCCCAAACTCGGTGCAGGTCTTCCTCGTACTTTTGCGCGTACGTAGTGACGAGGCGCCGGGCCGCGTCCTTCATCTGGCGATGGTCCGGTTTGCTGGCCTGGGGGAGGAAGAAACTGGCGTCGAGGATGTCGTCGATCTCGGGAGCCGACGGGACTCGGCCTGATGCCTTCGTAGCCTCGGCAACGGCGCGCATGACATGGTGGACGGCCTTGCCGTAGCCCAGCTCCTTGGCTAGGCGGGGTTTGAAACCGATCAGGTTCCGGAGCCGGAAGGCAAGGCCACACTCGATGAAGTCCGCCAGCTCGCTGAAGGTGATCGATATGGCCTCATCCTCGGCGTGCTCGGCCACGTCCAATGCAGGGACCCGGATCTCTTCGGGCCTGGCGCCCATGCCCAAGTCCTCCAGGTGACGGTGGTAGGGGCTCGGGCCGACCTTGTTCTTCTCGACGCGGTCGTGGCGCGACACCGAAAGCCAATCCCTGGCACGAGTGATGGCTACGTAGAACAAGCGGCGCTCATCGGCGTCGCTGCCCTCATAACGCCCGGCGTCGAAGCGCTCCCGGGGTACCACCCAGTGGTCGGGGCGGCCGGTCCTCGAGGTCGGGAAACGGTTGGCAGTCACCGATGGCACGAAAACCGCCGGCCACTCCAGGCCCTTTGCCTGATGGACCGTGGTCAAGTCCACGGCGTCCAAGTCGAAGCCTTCTTCGCCATCGAAGCCTTCGTAAGCGCCTTGGGCATAATTGAGTATGTAAGTGCCGAGGTGTTGGTAGTACCACCGGCCGCGGTCCTGCCCACCCACCTGCTCACCGGCATTGTCCGTGTCTGGGCGGGCGCGACGGCGGACCAGCTCGTAGTCGGCCAGCAAGGAGGAAAAACGGGCCAAAGTACCGAGCTTGTTCACAAGCATCGGCTCGCCGAGGTCCCAGGCGCGTACGTTGAGCACACCGAGGAGCTCGTAGAGCTCCCCCACAAGGTCGGCGGGACGGTCTGTCTTGCCCGCCGCCAGCTTCCAGCTCCGCAAGAGCTTGGCCACGAGGTTGCGGGCCGCGTCGCGCAGCGTGAACAGCTCTTGGTAGAGAGCGAACAGCGCGTCATCGGTCGTCTCTTCGCCGCGACCATAGCTACCCCTCCACTCCAAGTCGACGAGCCAGCAGGTGGTCTTGCCAAGCAGAACGGCTTCAGGCTGGTCGAACAGGCCGGTCCGCCCGCCGGGCTGCACCGGGATGTCGAAAGTGGCGAAGCTGTCCCGGAGCCTTGGGTACGCGGCGCGGGACCGGACCAGGACGGCGATGTCGCGGTAACGGGCGCCGCCATCGACGAGGTCGAGTATGAGGTTCGCCACCCATCCGGCTTCCTCCGCCTCGGTCGCCGTGGCCCAGGCCACGACTTCGGGTACCGGTGGCGTCCCGTGAGGGCGGTGAGGCGCCATCGTCTTTTCGACACGCTCGGGGATGGTCTTGGCGAAGTCATTCGCGACGTCAATCAGCTGTGGCCGGCTGCGGCGGTTCGTCGCGATCTCGAAGGTCGCCACCGGGGCGAAGCGGGTGGCGAAGGTCATGATGTTGGCGACCTTGGACCCCCGCCACTGGTAGATGGCCTGCTGGTCGTCACCGACGATACAAAGCTCGACCTCGGGGCCAGTCAGCAGTTCGATCAGTTGCTCCTGGGCGGGGTTGACATCCTGGTACTCGTCCACGACCAGATGTTGGAGCTTGGCGTGGACCTCGGCCGCCAGCTCGGGGCTCTCCAACTCTCTGACCGCCCGCACCACCTGCTGGCCATAGGTAAGGAGCCGGTAGCGATCGAGCGTGCCGTAATACTCAGTGATCACAGAGCGGAAAGGCTCTTCCAACGTGCCGAGATCGAGCAGCTCGTTCTCGACCACGCCGACACCTTTCAAGAACTGCCTGATGCCGGCGAAAACACGTTGTTTTTCCTCGGGTCGTT
>DATKHZ010000075.1:0-3777 GCA_035509995.1 Acidimicrobiales bacterium
CCGAACGGCCCCGCGCAAATAATCGATGCTCAGTTTTACGTCGGCCGAGGGGTTGGCCGACACGGCATCGGCGCCTTCGATCGTCGTGTCCTGCTCGAGCACGTACCACCCTGCGTAGCCCCGGCCTTCGAGAGCCAGCACAACGGCTGCCACGTCGACGTTGCCTTGGCCCAAAGCGCGGAACAAGCCTGAGCGGGTCGCGTCGAGCAGGGACATTTCATGGTGCAGGACGGCTGGAGCCAGGGAAAGGTCGACGTCTTTCAGATGGACCAGTTGGACCCGGTCGGCATGGTCGGTCGCGAACGAGACGGGGTCCACTCCGCCGATGGCGAGGTGGCCTGTATCAAGGCACCACGCCACATCCGATCGTGCGAAGACCTCCCGTACTTGCTCGGCGGTTTCGATCAAGGTACCGACGTGGGGATGGAGCACCTGGCGCAGGTTGTGCCGGGCACAGACCCGGTCGACCAGGGCCAGTTGGGCGGCGACCTCGTCCCATTGCCGAGCGTCTAGCTCAAAAGGCGTGGACCAGGCCTCGTCGACCACGACCGCGGTGACGAAGTACGAGCCACCTGCGCCGGCCAGTAGCCGCGCGGCCCGTTCAGCGTCCTTCTCCGCCTCCGCCCGCTTCGCCGGGTCGTGGAGGGTCAGGGGCACGAAGCCACCAACCGCGCCCAGGGAGCTCTGCGACAGCAAAGCTCGGATCTCGCCGGGCTGGTCGCCCAGATAGCCGAGGGCACCGAGCTCGGTGGCCTTCAGGCCGAGCTCCCGCATCTCCGAAAGGACCCGCTCGCGCGGCAACATGATGCCCCAGCCCGGGACCTCGCAGACGCCCCATGAGATCGGAGCTCCGGCGAGCCGCTCTCGGACACCGCCGGGGGGTGCTTTCATCGGTCAGTCCTCGTCACATTGGTTATGGGTAGGGCGCGGCCGGCAACCGGTACATGATTACCACGCCGGTGACCACATTATGAACAACTGCCCACTTTTCGCCCGACGCTAGGCCGCTCAGGAAGGAGTTGTCAAGGTCGCGGCGCGGAGCGGCCGGCCTGAAAGAGGGGCGCTCGGCCGGTCGTGGCTGGCCCTTGCTCCTGTCGGGGCACCGAGGTACGATTTGGACGCTTGTTCACAATGTGAGAGGAATTGATGGGTTCGCCGCGTATAAAGGTGCTGGCAAAGGCGGCTCGCTTGCTGGAGGTACTAGCCGAGTTCCCCGACTCGACGCCGGCTTCCCTGGCACAGCGCCTAGGCGAGCCTCGCTCTACCGTGTACCGGCTTATCCAGGACCTTGCCGTGCTCGGCTACGTAGAGGAGGGGCCCCGACCTGGGACCTACCGACTGGGCCTGGAGCTGTTCCGGCTGGGCTCACTTGTCGGGCTGAGGTTCGACGTGCGTGAGCGGGCAGCTCCCGTGATGAACACCATTCATGCCGAACTGGAAGAGACCGTTTATCTGGTGGTCCGGCGCCATCACGAGGCGGTGTGCATTGACCGGATCGAGGGTGTTCACATCCGCTCGATGGCCCTCCAGCTCGGCGGGGCCCTGCCGCTACACCTGGGTGCCGGCCCGCGCGTGCTGCTGGCGTTCGAGCCCCGCGAGTACTGGGACGAGTATTTCGCCGAGGTGAAACTCGAACCGCGTACACCCCGGACCCCGACGACCCAGGCGGGCATCGTGGCGCTTCTGGAGGAGGCAAGGCACCTCGGCTATACCATCAGCGACGAGGACGTTACTGTGGGCATCACTTCTGTGGGCGCTCCGATCTTCGACCATACCGGCCGGGCCCACGCCGCCTTATCCGTGGGCGGTATGCGGTCGGCGATCCTTGGTCATGGAGGCGGCGAACTGGCAGTGGAGCTGGTGACCAACGGTGCTGCCGAAGTATCGCGCCGTATGGGCTTCCAGCCGACGGTGGCCGCCACGGCGACGAGCAGGGACGGCGACCACAGCGACGTCGGCAACAGGCAGGTGAGCTGAATGGCGACAACCAGGAACGGCGCGTACAAGAGCCCTTTGTACGAGATGACCCAGACGACTCCCACATGTTTGTGGAATGACTCGGCGTCCGCTTCGGAGTTGGCCTACGCCATTGACAACGGTGCCGTCGGTGCTACTTGCAACCCCGTCATCGTGCTCAGCGTCGTCCAGGAGGAACGGTCTACGTGGGTGCCGCGGCTGCAAGAGCTCATCGCGGTTAACCCGACGGCCCACGAGGATGAGGTTGCTTGGATGCTGGTGGAAGAGATCTCCAAGAACGCAGCGTCGCTTCTGAGCCCTATTTTTCAAGAGGAAAAGGGCCGCAATGGTCGCCTTTCCATCCAGACTGACCCGCGTTATTACCGCGACAGCCAGGCGATCCTGGTCCAGGCCGGTCGTTTCAACGCGTTGGCCGGCAACATGATTGTCAAGATCCCGGCGACGGCCGCAGGCATACCCGCCATCGAGGAAGCCACTTACGCGGGCATCAGCATCAACGCCACCGTGAGCTTTACGGTCTCGCAAGCTGTCATGGTGGCCGAGGCTGTCGAGCGGGGACTGCGCCGCAGGGAAGCGGAAGGCAAAGACGTATCGAGCATGGGACCGGTTTGCACGATCATGGTTGGGAGGCTCGACGATTGGCTCAAGGTGAAGGCGGAGAAGGAGGGTATCCTCACTGACCCCGGCTACCTCGAATGGGCTGGTGTGGCGGTGTTCAAAAAGGCGTACAGGATCTTCATGGAGCGGGGGTACCGGGCGCGGCTGCTCTCGGCGGCGTTCCGTAACCATTTCCACTGGAGCGAGCTCATCGGGGGTGAGATCGTGATCTCGCCGCCCCACGCCTGGCAGGTGCGCATCAATGCCAGCGACATCCCCGTAGCGCCAGCTATAGACCGCCCGGTGGCGCCGGCGATAATCGCCGATTTAACCAGGCGTTTCGCGGACTTCCGCAAAGCCTACGACGAGGACGGTTTGGCCTGCGAAGACCTGGACTCGTTTGGGCCGACCCTTCGCACTTTACGCCAGTTCTTGCGGGCAACGGCCGACCTCGCCGCACTGGTTCGGGAGGAAATGACGCCCGACCCTGACAAGATCGTCACCTAATGGGTGGCTCAACCAAAAAAAAGAGAAAGAGGGAAGGCGATTCTCATGCGTTATCGCACTCTGGGCGCCAGTGGTTGTTCGGTTTCGACTTTGTCCCTGGGGACCATGACCTTTGGTTCCGAGTCGGACGAGGCAAGTAGCCACGCCCAACTTGACCGTTTCTTCGAAGCGGGCGGGAACCTGGTCGACACGGCCGACGTCTATAGCGGCACTAGGTCGGAGTCGATCATCGGTCGCTGGCTGGCGAAGCAGTCTCCGGAGATCCGGGAGCTGGCGGTGATCGCCACCAAAGGCCGGTTCCCGACGGGGCCTGGGCCAAACGACCTTGGGCTGTCCCGTCGGCACTTGAGCCGCGCGATCGACGCGTCCCTACGCCGGCTCGGCGTGGAATGCATCGACTTGTACCAGGTCCATGGCTTTGACCCTCTCACGCCTATCGATGAGACGCTGCGAGCGCTGGACGACGCTGTGCGCATGGGCAAGGTCAACTATGTCGGCTTGTCGAATTTCACTGGTTGGCAGGTCCAAAAAGCAGTTGACGTCGCCCAGGCATCTCATTTCAGCCGTCCGGTGACCCTCCAGCCGCAGTACAACTTGTTGGTTCGCGAAATCGAATGGGAGATCATCCCCGCGTGCCAGGCCGAAGGGCTGGGGCTGCTCCCGTGGTCCCCGCTCGGGGGCGGTTGGTTGACCGGT
>DATKHZ010000076.1:0-3539 GCA_035509995.1 Acidimicrobiales bacterium
GTGAGCGCCCTCGTCCCCGTTGCCGAGCAGGCGGGGGCCCAGCTGGCCCTGCACCCCGACGACCCCCCCGTGGCCTCGCTCGGCGGCGTAGCCCGTATCTTTCGCTCGGTGTCTGCGCTCAAGCGTTGCGTCGAGCTCTCCCCAGGCCCTGGTTTCGCCATCGAACTTTGCTTGGGGACCGTTTCGGAGATGGGTGGAGAAGAAGCGGTCCTCGAGGCCATCCGGTACTTAGCGCCGCGTGACAAGATCGCCTATGTGCACCTGCGCGACGTCAAGGGCACTGTGCCAGCGTTCGTCGAGTGCTTCCTGGGCGAGGGCAATTACCGACCGGCGCGCATCATCAGGGAGCTTCGCCAACACGGTTTCGACGGCTTCATCATGGACGACCACACCCCCGCGCTGGTGGGCGATTCGCCGTACGGGCACCGTGGACGGGCGTTCGCTCTCGGGTATATCCAGGGACTTATCGACATGATGGAGCTCGATGACGTTGGTCTAGCGGCCGCACCATCTCGCTAAGTGGTAAGGAGCGACAACGCCCTGGTCTCCCCAGCCTTCAGGCTGACCTGGAGCGAGCCCTCCACAACAGGGAGGCCAACCTGGTCTTCCTCGAAGACGGTCCCGATCATGGCCGCTTTGACTACTACGCCCGGGAAATCGATACGGCTCGTCACCTCTTCGTTGGCCAGGTTGTTGACCCACAGGAGCAAATGACCGCCGCCGGTCGAAGCGGTCGCCTGGACGAGCCTGACCTCAGGTCGCTCGATCACGCAGAGGCTGGACGACGGCGATGTCGCCTCGTGGTGGGCGCCCGGGGGCACCACGGCAGCTGCCAGAGGCGTACTGACTGACTCCCCGAGGCGGCCACCGAGTGAGGCGGCATCGGCCCCTTGGCCGGATGTGACAGCGTAACGGAAGCTCATCTCGCCGCCTTGTTCGGTTGGGAAGTTGGTGTCCCAGATGTTGTTGAGCACCCACGAGTAGATAGTGCCGGGCTCTGGTCGGTCCAGCCGGAGCGTCCCCGGGAACGGTGAGTACGGTGAGTGAATGTCGCCAAATTGCACCAGGGGGGCATCGACCGTGGACCACGCGATGGCACTGGCACCCTCGGCGAGAGCCGTCCAATGCCGGATCGCCCTCATGTGATGCGGGCAACCGGGGACGCGCGGCGCGCTGGCAAGTGTCCCTGACCCGGGCAGCTCGTAGGTAACCTCAGGGTTGGCGGCCGCGAAAGGAAAGGCAAAAAAGACGCTTTGCTTATCGACTGTCCTCTCTTTCCACATCCGGTTGCGGATCTCGACCCGGGGGATCCCGTGCCAGACCGAGATCGTCGTGAGCAACCGTGAGCAACCTGGTGCTCTCACGTCAACCGTCAGGCTCTCGCCGAGCTCGCTGGTCTCCCGCCGCTGGACCACGGCAGCCGCGCCGGTGACGCGGTCGGCTATGAGGTCCAGGGCGCGGCTGAACACCCGCCCAGATAGATGGTCCACCTTGGTGCTCGTCGCATAACGGTCGAAAATGTAAGCATTGAGCCCTAATAAGGCCTCAGGGTTCACCAGTTCGCGGCCCGTCCCGAGCTCACGGAGCGAACTTATCCAGGCGTCGGCTAGTGAGTACTCGACGTGGAAATACTCGTTGGCTATAGAGGTACCGGCGGTGCTGACCTCGACGGGCACGGGAGAACCCTCGACAACGTTGAACCGGGCGTACCCAAGGCTGGGGACTTGATTAGCCAGGAAAGCGACGTAGCGGCCGGCAGGCCGGTGGTCCGGGTTCTCCTGCGGCTCGGTCACGATGGCGACCTTGGTCCCATCCCTATCGTCCTCAACGCCTACCTCGATGCTCGACGGCACAGTGCTGTAAGGAAGGAACACCCTCACCACATCGGTGCGGGCCCAGCCACTGGCGTTGAAGACCACGATCCCTGCCAGGCCGTGCCGGCTGCCCAGCCGTTCGGAGGCGCGGCGAGCGCCGGCAGTCACCATCGACGATGCGGCTTCCCGGGCGCTTTGGGCAAAGGACGCCTTGCGCTGGGATTGCAGTTGTCCTGAGCCCCAACCCTCCTCGTCGTCTTCCCATGGGTGGCGGGCACCCCAGGTGTGCTCGTCGAACAAGCCAATGTCCTCGTAGGCCTTGCCCAGCCCTTCGACGGGCGCCGGAGGTGCCCCACTCAAGACGTCCGCCATCGCATGCAGGGTCCTGCCTACGCGTACCGCGGCTTGGGCGTCGCGGGCCCAACCCATCATGCGGGCCCCCGAGCCCAGCCCGTCCGCCCACCAGTCCGCCCAGTCACCCTGCCACTCGGGGATCGCCGGCCCCAAGCGCTCCACCGCCGCCTCGGAGAACCCCTCATTGAGGGCAACCCTTAGATGTGGGTACGCCCACGCCGAGTTCCACTCGCGGGCGATCTCTGAGACCATCAGGTTCGGCGGGGCGTTGTCGCCGTACTTGCCCTGGACGCGAAGGTGAAGCACATCATAGGGGTAGGGGTCCCGGTCCACTTTCGTGGCCTCAGGAAGCCACGTCCCCGAGTCGAAAGGGTAAGGCCTCTCCGACAAGGCAGCGAGGTAGCAGGGAAAGCTCTCCTGAGCGACGGCGAACGACTCGGCCAGCCCCACAATGTTGCCTTCCATGTAGGCGTTGCCGTGCAGGGTGTCGGTGTGCCAGACCAGTATGCGCTTGCCGCTCGGGGCTTTCCAGTAAAAAGGCCTCCCCAGTTTCTCCCCGCCGATGAGGTACGGGACGGAACGCCCGGCATAGTTGTGGGCCACCGATAGGAAGCTGACCCCGACGTCGGACAGCACCTCGACGAGGCCCGTGACCCCGCCCGGGACATCGGTCTGCATTGCGCTGGTCACCGGCACCCCGTAGGTAGTCCGCAGTTCGACGGCGAAGCGCACCATCTCGTACAGCTCCTCGATGGCGCACGCCTCGGTGTGCATGTTGAGGCTCATCGCGCTCACGCTTACCTGGCCCGCTCTGACCGCGTCGAGCATCCGCCCCTTGTCCCGTTGGCTCCGCGAAGCGAACCAACGCTCGAGGGGCCAGTTCACTTCTATGTTCCAGCGGAACTGGGCATCGTCCTCCCACGCGCTCGTAAGGTCGACCAGGTCGAGTACCGAGTCCAGGTACTGAAGGTGGTTCTTCGTGACCACCTCCTGACGGTCGGTGTAGCCCACGTCGAGGTGCGTATGGTGGACGAGCGAGACCGACCATTTGCGTTGGGGGTGTACCACCACTTCGCCTCGCCAGGCCACGTCGCCATTCTCAGCCACCACCCTGAACAACTGGCGCTCGGGAGAGCTCACCTCGGCAACGCTGGCGCGAGCTTCCGCCCGGGTCGCACCCTCCGCCCTAAATTCCCACCGTCCCCCCTCGGCGTCGTCGCCAGCCTCTAGCCACAACCGCCCTGGCGCTGGGCCAACCAGGCGAAAGCCGACCACCTGCTCGAGGCCGGTCGGTGCCCTCTTGAACAGCGGCAGGTTGACGGCCTGCAACGAGTGCCCAGCGATCTTCCCGACCTCGTGGAAGACAGCGTC
>DATKHZ010000077.1:0-9927 GCA_035509995.1 Acidimicrobiales bacterium
AGCCCGGCGACCTCGATGTTGTCCTTCACAAGGACGGGTACCCCGTGCAGCGGCCCGGTCGGCGCTCTGTCCCGATCCGGACGAGCCTCGCCCTGGGCTCGAGCCACGTCCTGGGCCCGAGCCTCGTCCTGGGCCCGAGCCTCGTCCCGGGCGTTCTCCGATACAGCGAGCACGCTCCTGAGCGACGTGTGCGACCCGGGCGCGGGGGCGTCGCGAACAGCGATCCGTTGGAGCAGGAGCTCGACCAGCAACTGGGCGGGGACACGATCGCGCTGCAGGGTGAACACGTCGGCGTATGCGAGGTCGTCCTCCACAACATCCGACCCTAGGGGAGCTGCGGAGAATGGGGGCCAAGATGCGCCCAAGGTGCGCTCATGGTTGCGCGAGCTCGCGGTTCGCGGCTCGAGGCGCGAGGCGCTTCGCCCGTCCTCAGTAGACGGAGAAGCCGGGTGGCAGCTGGGCACGGCCCGACAGGGCAAGCAGCGCGAGCTCTCCCTTTTCTTGTTTCACCAGCGGTTCCGCCAGGAAACGCAGGCTTTGCTGGACTGCCGGCGTCGGGGCTGAAATTTCGACCCCGAGCGCCCTCGTGAGGTCAAGGCCGTGGACCGTGAGCTCGGCGATCCGCGACGGCAGATATTCGGCCAGCGTCATCGTCCTGACTGGGCTCCCGAGGGACGCGTTTGCAGAGGTCTTGCGGACAAGGGCGATCACCCTTGCTGCGGTTGATACGACTGCGCCCTTGGGGTCGTCCCCAAGGGCTAATACCGCCTCGTGTGCCCGCTCTTTGATCCTCGCTTCGCTGAAGTAGTCGCTCCCCGGGCCAGCTGGCGGCTGCGGCCTGAGGAGGTACTCCTCCACAGTCGTATGGGCCCGGTTGCCATGGCCGACCAGGTCCAAAACAGTCCAGTCCCCGAGGCCGACCGAGGCCCAAGCGGTGTCCGGCGCCGCGTGGACGGCCTGCACGAAGAAACTGGACGCAGCTTCGTAAGTGTCCGCTAGCGGCCCTTCCACAGCGGCATCCTAGCCATCGAGCGGGTGAGGGCCGCTCCTGTCTGGACTTTCGTCAACTGCGCCAGCGGCTCAACCCCAGCAGTACGCCGTCCGAGAGGGAGGAAGATGGTCGCACTCTGGCAGCGTCGAAGAAGCCCTTGGCTGGCCGTCACTGGCTTAGCAGTCACGGGCTTGGCAATCACGGGCTTGGCTGCCACCGGCTTGCCTGCCGTCGGCGCTGGCACGGCCGGTGCCAACCCTCTCCCCGGTGCCCCGGGCTGCAAGATCTTCCCGCCTAACAACGTCTGGAACACGCCGATCGCCTCACTGCCCGTCGACCCGCACTCGGCCCAGTACATCGCCGCCATCGGCGCGGACGACCCGGTCCACCCCGACTTCGGGCAGGGTGACTGGGACGGCGAGCCGATGGGCATCCCGTACAACGTGGTCCCCGGCTCGCAGGCCAAGGTCCCCGTCACCTTCATGTACGCGTCGGAGAGCAACCCCGGCCCCTACCCCATACCGCGGAACGCGCAGGTCGAGGGCGGCCCCAGCAGCACCGGCGACCGCCACGTGATCGTCGTGGACACAGGCAACTGCACCGATTACGAGACGTGGGCCTCCTACCCCAAGAATGGCGGCGCCTCGTGGCAAGCCGGTTCGGGCGCCATTTTCCCTCTCAGTTCCAACAAACTTCGCCCGGCCACCTGGACGTCCGCCGACGCCGCCGGGCTCCCGATCCTGCCCGGGCTCGTCCGGCCCGACGAGGTCAAGGCCGGCGTCATCGCCCATGCGATCCGCGTAACCGTGCCGTGCACCGACACACGGTTCATCTGGCCTGCGCGCCATGAGGCTGGCCAGAACGACCCGAGCTGCCCACCCATGGGGCTCCGGCTCCGGTTGAAGGCGAGCGTTGACATTGCGCGGTACCCGCGCATGGACCGCGTGATCCTGCAGGCCCTCAAGACCTACGGGGTCATCGTGGCGGACAACGGGACAGCCTGGTACATCCAGGGGACGCCGGACAACTACTGGGACAATAGCGTCCTGCACGAGTGCGACGGGGTGACGGGCAACGATTTCGAAGCAGTCAACGAGAGCTGCCTCGAAGTGTCGCCTAACTCGGCCGAGGCCAACCCGGCCCACTGCTGAGGCGCTCCGGGCGCTGGGCCGGGCAACCCCGGCGCGGTACGGGCTCTCCGGGCGATTCGAGCGCTCCGGGCGCTCCGGGCGCTGGCCCGGGCAACCGCCGGCGCGGTACGGTCGGCCGTTGTAGCCTGCACGAAGAACGCCTTGCCCCTTAGGAGTTATCGCGTCCGCACCCAGCCAAAACGGAGCGCCCGACGAGCTCGCGTACAGCACAGCCCGAGGGCGCTGGGTCATAGCCGCCGCGGTCCTCGGCTCGGGGATCGCCACCCTCGATGCGACCGTGGTCGGCATCGCCCTGCCGGCTATCGGCCGTTCATTTCACAGCGAGATCGGCACGTTGCAGTGGGTCGTCACGGGCTACTCCGTGACCCTCGCTGCCTTCATCCTGCTGGGCGGGTCGCTAGGCGACAGGTCAGGGCGAAAAAAGATCTTCATCGTCGGGGTCATCTGGTTCGCCATCGCGTCGGCCTTCTGTGGCATTGCGCCCAATTCCACCACCCTCATCATCGCGAGGGCCCTGCAAGGTGTGGGCGGGGCGCTTCTCACCCCGGCCAGCCTGGCGATCCTGGAGGGGTCGTTCCGCCCTAACGACCGTTCCAGGGCCATCGGCGCCTGGTCTGGGCTCGGTGGGCTCTCGGCCGCGGCGGGACCTCTGGTCGGGGGCTATCTCATCGCCGTGGGGTCGTGGCGCTGGGTGTTCTACATCAACATCCCGGTGGCTATTGCGGTCCTTCTGATCACGATCCGCCATGTCCCCGAGACCAGCGACCCGAACAGCAAGGGCAAGGTGGACAAGCTTGGGGCCGCGTCGGCTGTCGTGTTCCTTGCGGCGCTCACCTACGGTTTGCTCGAAGCGTCCAGCCGTGGCTGGACAAGCCCCGCTGTCCTTGTCGGTCTGGTCATCGCCGCGATCGCGGGACCGCTCTTCATCGTGGTCGAGAGAACGGTCAAGGACCCGATGCTCCCGCTTGGCGTGTTCAGAGCACGCCAGTTCAGCGCGGCCAATGCCGTGACGTTCGTCGTCTACGGCGCCCTGGGCGGGACCTTGTTCCTAGTGCCCGTCGAGCTGCAGCTTGTGGTCCACTACACCGCTCTCGAGTCCGGGCTTGCCCTCCTGCCGATCACCGCGTTCATGCTCGTCCTGTCGGCCCGGTCCGGCCGTTTGGCGTCACGCATCGGCCCACGTTTGCAAATGTCAGTCGGCCCCATTGTCGTCGGCGCAGGCCTGGTGATGCTGACACGGGCGACCCACTCGGGCAGCTATTTCACCATGGTG
Source organism: Acidimicrobiales bacterium (assembly GCA_035509995.1). GTDB lineage: Bacteria > Actinomycetota > Acidimicrobiia > Acidimicrobiales > Palsa-688 > Fen-671. The sequence continues at coordinate 3,416 of DATKHZ010000077.1, forward strand.
CTGCCGGCGGTTCTGGTCTTTGGAGTGGGTCTTACTATCACGGTGGCGCCTTTGACCTCAACGGCGATGAGCGCCGCTCCCGCTGAACACGCGGGCATCGCGTCGGCGGTCAACAACGCCGTCGCTCGGGCGGCCGCGCTCATCGCCGTCACGGTGCTACCTCTCCTCGCCGGCCTCACCGGTGCCGCCGCCTTGCGGCCTCATCATTTTGCAACGGGTTTTCGCGTCGCGACCATCATCGGCGGGTGCACCTGCGCTGCCGGCGGCCTTCTCGCCGCCGCCACCATCCGGAACCCGTCTGGAGGTTGGCGTCAGCGGGCCGGGAGCGCTGGTTCGGCAGCCCGGCCGGCCGGCTCTGTAACGGAGAAAGGCTGACTTTCCTCGTACCAAACGGGGCTAACGGCTAAAACTGCTCCAAGCTCTCGCTTCCTGATAACCGATTGACCGATCTTTGCTCGACGAAGAGCCGCTTGGCTCAACTTTTAGTCGTTTTTCGAATAGAGAGCCACCAGGCGGGCTCGTCCCCGCCCCGCAGCCCGCCCTCAGCCCGCCCGCAGCCCCGCAGCCCCGGAGCCCCGGAGCCCCGCAGCCCGCAGCCCCGCAAAATTGACCTAAGAGGCGGACAACGAGGTCGAGGGGCGCGACTTGAGGGCGGTCAGCAGGTCCGTGCCGTCGGGAGATCCCAAGCCGGTGCAGGCATTCCAGCCGGCGTGCGCCGAGTAGGCACCGTTTGACCCGGAGGTGATCTCGTGCAACGCGGCCATGCCCGCTGCAGAGTAGAGGAAAGGCTGCAGGAAACCGACGCTCTGGCCGAGGGACTGGTTGAGCAAAGCGATGAGACCGGCCCACAATGGAGCTACTGCGCTCGTGCCGCCCACGGTCATGGTCTCACCGTCGACCCGCACCGTGTAGCCGGTGTTCGGGTCGGCGTCGCCGGCAATATCTGGCACGCCACGGCCGGTTTTGCCACCCGGGTTGGCGGATTGAGGGATATTGACGCTCTGCTGGTACGGCGGGACACGGAACACGACGCTGACGCCGCCGCCGCCCGCGCCACCCCCGGTCCCGTCGTTCCACACCGTTTCGGTAAGGATCTGGCCGGCGCCGGAAAGCTGGAGGCTCGTCCCGCCGCAGGCGAGGGCGTGCGGAGCCGACGCTGGGAAATCCACATGCGCGAGGCCGTCTTTCACGCCGTCGCCGGAGCCGTTGTCGCCGGCCGCGACGGTCACCGTCACGCCCATGGCCGCGGCCGCAGCGAACGCCTGCTCCATCTGCTGCATCGCCTGCTCGGTCCACGTGCTCTCAGCGCTCCCCCAGCTGATGGAGATGACCGAGGGCTGGCGGGTTGTGTCGTGGACGGCCGTCGTGACAGCGTCGATAAAACCCTGGTCGGTATTGGGCGCGAAGTAAACCGAGATGGTGGCCCCTGGGGCAACGCTGCCGAGGACTTCGATGTCGAGCATCACTTCGCCGTCGGGACCATCAGGTGTTCCTGGGTGGTTCTCACCTTTGAGCACACTCACTGCATGGACGCTCGGCAGCGCGATCCCGAGCGACGAAAAATAATCGCTCAAGTCGTCCTCCCGGAACCCGCCGCCGAGCTCGATGATCGCGACGGACTGGCCGCTGCCGGTGAGCCCCATCGGGAACGAATAAGCCGCCGCTACCTGTGGAGGGCTGTACTGCGTCGACAGCGGCGCGAGCGTTACCCGTGGACGGAAACGAAAATGGGGCTGCGCCTGGGGACGTTCGTCTATCCCGAAAACACCGGTGATTATGCCGTCGAGCTCAGCGGGCAGCGTGAGGGCGCCCACCCGGCCTCGGTATGTCCCGCCACCGGGAGAGCGGTAGAGGGCGACCGTCGCCTCGAAAGCACTGGCTATCGAGCCCACCGGACCGGAAAGCTCGATGCTCCGCCGAGCGAGGTTGATATCGCCGACGGAGAGGCCGTGCTCGGCTGCAAATTGCCGCACAGCTTGGACATCCGCCTCGGCCGCGCCATGAGCAGCGCGGTACTCCTCTCGGGAGAGGCGCCCCGGCGGAGGCTCGGTCCCGCGCAAATATACGGTTACGGTAGCTCGGGTCTCAGGGTCTACATTGCCGATACGATCATGGGCCGGGGCGTCACGGTTGCTTCCGTGGAGCAATTTACGCGAGAGTTCACTCATAGCTCTCATCTTCGTCCCTCGTGCCGTTGCAGTCCAGTGCTAACCGGTACCATCTACCGCCAAGAGGTTAGGGCGACGACGTGCCCAACCAATGTAAACAAATGCTCGTTGGCATTTCCTTCCCGGCAGCGTGACCACTCCTGGGCCGGGCCCGGCTAACCCTGTCTCTTCAGTCGGCCGGTCTTTTTAGCCCAGCGCTCGGCGACCCCGAACACGAGGAGAGAAGCCGGGACAAGCGCCACCCCGAAAACCGCAAGGATTGCGAGCGTCCCTGCTTGGTTGGCGACGCTGCTCCCGTTCAACAAGGCATTGCGGATCCCTCGCAGCAGGTACGTCGCCGGCGACACGTGCGACGCAACCTGCAGCCAACCAGGCAGCACAGTCACGCTGTAGTAGACGCCCGAAACGAGCAGGACGAGCGCTTGGACCATGAAGGACATCTGTTCGCCGCGCTCGGGGTAAAGAAGCGGAAGGATACTGGCGAGGATCCCGAGCCCGACGAGGCTGATGCTCCCGACGGCGATCACGGCGGCCGCTGTCACCCAGTCCGCTCGCCCGAGGTTGACGTGGAAGAACGGCAGCGCGCACGCCATGATGAGGCTGGTCCGTATAAAGGCATGCAGGATGCCAAAGGCAGACATGCCGACCAGGTGCACGACGCGCGGGACCGGCGCCATCAAGGTGTGCTCTATGGTGCCCTCCCAGCGCTCCCACATGACGGTGAGGCTCATGTCGTCGAGCACGGCCGACATGTAAGCCCAAACGAGCGTGCCGATCAGGAGGAACATCGTCAGCCGTGATAGCTCCCCTTTCCTCACGCTCCCGGTGTCGCTCGCTTCGTTGGCAATGAAAGTAATGGCGAGCGTGTTGACCACGCCGTAAAGGAGCCACACGATCTCCCACGCCCAGTAGCGCTTCCAGAGGTTGGTCTGGCGCTCGAAGAACGCCCACCCGAGGCCCACCCGGCTCGGTGGCCGTGGCCGTAACACGTCGATGGTCGCCACCGCTATTCGCCTCCTTCTGCTTGCTGGTCTTCATTTTCGTCCTCTTCGATGCTGCGCCCGGTGAGCTCGATGAACACGGCCTCCATGTCCACCTCGTCGAGCGAGCGCCCGCCGGCCACCTGTTTGCGGAGCTCGAGCGGCGTCCCCTCGGCGACGAGCTTCCCGCCCGAAAGAAAGCCGATCCGGTCGCAGAGCTGCTCCGCCTCGTCCATGTCGTGAGTCGTAAGAAGGATCGTCACATGGGACTCCCGGCGAACTTCTGCGACGAAGGCCTGGACCTCCCGTTTACTGCGGGGGTCGAGACCGGTGGTAGGTTCGTCGAGCAGCATGAGGCGCGGGCTAGTGAGGAACGCCCGTGCCACCGCCACTTTTTGCTGTTGTCCACGTGAGAGATGCAGCATCGGCTCGCGGGCGTGCTCGTCCCCGAGACCGAGGCGAGAAAGTACCTCGGCGCTGCGGCGCCGCACCTCTTGACCGCTCATGCCATAAGCACGCCCGAAAAACAACAGGTTCTCGATGGCTGACATGGGCCGGAAGAACGACGGGTCGGCGGAAACGCGGTTGAGCAGTGGCCTGACAGCACTTGCCTCTTTCACGACGTCGTGGCCGAACACGTGCACGCTCCCGCCGTCGGGCAGGAGCAGGGTGGAAAGAATGCGGATGAGCGTCGACTTGCCCGAACCGTTGGCGCCCAGGATCCCGTAGATCTCGCTCTCCTGCACGGTGAAGCTGACATTGTCGAGCGCTGCCCTGGGCGATTTCTTCGCCTTTTTGCGGCGCGTCAGCGATCCGAGCCGCTTACGGCGGAAAGTCTTGGTCACATTGGTGACTTCGAGTGGAACAGGTCTTCGGCCCACCACCACCGCCTGGTCCGCCGGCGCAAGAGGCCGGTCCTCGGGGATGTTCATTTTCTTCGTCGTCTCCTCGCGCTAAAGCCAATAGGGTGTTGTGGCTCGTTGCCGGCCCTGGCGGCGCCCGCTGGCGCCCCGGGGCTCAGAGGAAGACGACGGTTTGCACGGGACCGGATCCTAACGACCGCGCCAGCTCGCGCCAAACGATTTTCGCAAAGGGGGGTTACATCCCGTAGGTCTCGAGCAGTCTCAGCCAGATCTCGCTGATCGTGGGGTAGGAGGGGACCGCATGCCAGAGCCGGTCGAGGGGCACTTCGCCGACTATGGCGATCGTCGCAGCGTGCACCAGCTCGCCGGCGTCGGGCCCGACGAAAGTGGCACCGACCACGACGCGGCGGTCCTCGTCGACGATCATGCGGGCTTGGCCGTTGTAATTGTCGGCGTACACATTGGCACCCGACACGTCGCCCATTTTGTAGTCGACCACACGGATGTTGAGGCCGGCGGTCTTGGCCTGGGCTTCGGTCAGGCCTACGGCGCCGACCTCGGGGTCGGTGAAGATGACCGAAGGCACGGCCCGGTGGTCGGCGGTGGCGCTGTACTTCCCCCAGGGCCTGGGGTCGAACTGGCCCTTGGCACGGGCGGCGATCCCGTCACCGCACGCCCGGCCTTGGTACTTGCCCTGGTGGGTGAGCAGCACGCGGTGGTTGACGTCCCCGCAGGCGTATAGCCAACCGCCCTCGACGCCCTGGACGGCCATGGTGTCGTCCACGTCCAGCCAGCTGCCAGGCTTCAACCCGACGGTCTCCAGGCCGATGTCGTCGGTCCGGGGTTTGCGGCCGGCGGCCACAAGCAGCTCATCGGCCACGAGCTCGCCGCCCTCAAGCGTGACCCGGACGGTGCCGGCGCTCGTGCGCTCCACCCCCTTGATGGAGACGCCGGTCCTCACGTCGATGCCCGACTCCTTCATCGACTCTGCCACGAGCTTGGCGGCGAACGGTTCGCTCGCCGCCAGCACGCGCTCGCCAACCTCGAGCACGGTCACATCGCTGCCAAGGCTGTCAAAGGCCTGCGCCAGCTCGCAGCCGGCGACCCCACCCCCCAGCACAGCAAGCCGCGGGGGGACCTTTTTGGCGCTGGTCGCATCTCTGGTAGTCCACGCCTTGGCTTCGGCCAAACCCGGCACCGCCGGGATGGCGGGCTCTGAACCGGTAGCCACAACAACGGCATGATTGGCCAGCAGCGTCACTGGCCCGTCGGGCGTGACCACCACCACTTGGCGCTCGCCAGCAAGCTTGGCCTGCCCGCGCACCAGGTCGATGTGGGCGGTTTCGACCCAGCGGACCTGGCTGGCATCGTCCCAATTGCTGGTGAAATGGTCCCGGCGAGCCAGCACAGCGTCGACGTCAAGGTCACCGGTCACGGCTTCGCGCGCCCCGCCTACCCGCTGCGCGGCCCGCAAAGCCGACATCGGCCGCAACAGGGCCTTGCTCGGCATGCAAGCCCAGTAGGAGCACTCGCCGCCCACAAGTTCGACTTCGACGATGACCGTCGAAAGACCACCTTTTACTGCGCGGTCGGCGACGTTTTCCCCCGTGGACCCGGCCCCGATCACAACGACGTCGTACGTGCGGCTCTCAGCCATGGCTCTCCCTACCTCGCCGGAAAATTGCGATAGATGCTGTGAAACTGTGCAAGAAGTTCTTACCGCCGATAGGGCCGAGCTCACCTGCACAAAAGCAACCCGCCATCGGGATTTCCCCAAGGAACTTGGCCACGAGCCCCGCGTCGTGGTCAGGCGCCTGGAAAAGTTGGGAACCTCTCCCAATGCACGTGAACAGCAGCGCCGCTGCGGGGCTTTGGCCCGACAAAGTGGTCACCTCGCGCTCCAGGGCTCCCCGGAGGTCTTCGTCGGCGGACTCGGCGTCGCGCACGTGGAACTGCACGGTCTGGCCAATTTGTATTTCGCTGCCGACGACGATGGCCCCGCTTTCGGGGTCGGCACCGATGACGCTGCGGATGAGGAAATCCCCATGGCGTTGCTCGCTGCGGTACTCGTCGATCACGAGGCCCACCTGCAGGCCGCCGTTGGCCAGAAGCTGGCGGTCTCTCGCAGGCAATGCGTTGACGAGCTCCTGGAGGCGCTGGTACGGAGGTCGCCCGCCCAGCTCGCGCATGACATTTCCCTCGGCGCTGGTCACCGTGAACGGGTCCCCCATTGGCCGGCACCCCTGTGAGACGAGCAGGTCGACCTGAGCACCCGCCAACCTCGCCCCCACGGCACCTCTTAGGAGGACCTGGTCGTCCAGGAACAGATGGCTCCGGCGATGCTCCGCGCCCTCGCTCGCCATCCCCCCGGTGAGCTGGGTGCCGGGCACATTGGCATTTAGGTGCTCCAGGAGGTCGTCCGCCGGGAAACTGAAGGGGTCGCAGAAAAGCAAGTGGAGGCCGCCATTGCGTTCGAAGTGGTACCCGGCGAAGACTCCTCC
>DATKHZ010000078.1:0-3146 GCA_035509995.1 Acidimicrobiales bacterium
CCGAGTGCCGCGCAGCTCGCCGGGCGCGGCGGGCGAGGAACGGCTGAGGCAATAGCACAGGATCCCTCGCCCGGATGACCTGGAACTTCTGCTGGCCGTCCCACCATGCGGCGCCCGGGTAGGACGCGGTGAAGACCGTGACGTCGTCTGGGGGCAGCCGGCGCCAAAGTTCCCACAGGTACGACTGGATGCCTCCGACCTTGGGGGGAAAGTCATTGGTCAGGAGCAGGTGCCGCATCATAACCTGTCTAGCTCGTCCTGGACGAGCGACGAAGGGTCTTCGGCAAGGGCCGGCCGGCTCGTGACGAGATCTCGACGGCCTGCCGAGATCGCCGCCCAGACCGCATGAGCTCGTAAGAGGTCGTCGGGCCCGTCGAGGTAACGCTCCAATGTTGCCTGCACTTCCGGCGACTGGCCGTCGCCTACGTTGCCGAGGGCGATGAGCGCATTGCGCCGGAGGTAGCGAGGGTCGCGTTCGGGTATGTACCAGCGCCCGTGACGAGCGAGCAGAGCGGGGCCGCTCGACGCCAGCATGTCGAGCAGGTCGATTTCGGTCTCATCGCTCTTTGAACCCTGGTCGTCGATGGCGCCGGACGGGGCGAGCTTGGCAGCGAGGCGGTTGGCGGGACAGACTTCCTGGCAGTCGTCGCAACCGTAGATGCGACCGCCGAGCGCGGCCCTGTACTCGAAAGGGAAGACGCCGGGGGCTTGGAGCAGCCAGGCCAGGCACCTCCGCGCGTCCAGCACGCCGGGGGCCACAAGGGCGCCGGTCGGGCACGAGCCGAGGCAGCGCTTGCAGCTCCCGCAGCCGTCCTCGACGTGGGTGCCCACCGGCAGCGGGGCGTCGGTGACCACCGAACCGAGGAGGAACCATGAGCCGCGCCCCGGGAGCAGGACGTTGCTGTTTTTGCCGAACCAGCCGATGCCCGCCCTTTCGGCCGCCGCCCGGTCCACGAGGGCGTTGTCGTCGAAGACGACCCGCGCCTGCCATCCAGCCTGCTTCAACAGCTCGGCAAGCCCGCTGAGCGCAGCTCCGAGGTCGGCGTAGTGGTCCCGTGAGGCGTAGCGGGCCACTATGCCCTTGGGCCGACCGTCTTGGGCCCTTCCGAGGGAGGGCCGCCCACCATAGGGCCAGGCGCCCACTACGAGCGCCGCCGCTCCAGGCAACAACCGGCTCGGGTCGGTCGAGCGCGCCGGGTTCCGGTAGGTGAACTGCATGTTGGCCGAAAGACCCGCCGCCTTGCGCTCCTCGAGGATGCGCCGCGTGGCCTCCATGGGCGTGGCTGGCGCTATGCCGACCGCTGCCAGGCCGGCTTCCACCCCGCACCTACGAAGCTCGCCGACCAACGCTGCTGCGGAACGTTGTACCACCGGTTACAGCTTGGCAGGCCTCCAGGTCATCCCGACATGGCTGGCTTACCGCGATGGCGTAACGGGGGCACCAGCCCGTTGCGGCCGAGCACCCGAAGGGCTCGCTCCTCGGCGACGTCGAAGACAACAGCATCTTCGGGCTCCCTGTCGCATATGAAGGTCACGACGCAGTCGCTGCAGGCGTCGCTCCCCTGCATGATGCAGCCGTCGCACTCGATTGTCAGTGTTGCCATGCCACCAGGTTCTCGCGATCCAGTGACGAGAACCCCCCCCAAGAGGGCAGCCGCAGCCCGACCTACGGGATCTTCGGTATGGTGACGATCGTCGTCCCGGGCGGCGGGCCGAAGGTCGAAGCCGGTGGGTTCGGCGTGTACCCACCCGCATGTATCGTGATCGTGCTGGTCTTTGTGCTGCTGGACGACCCTTGCGTGTACGTAAGCACGCCGTAGGAGCTGGACGCGCAGTAGGTCCCCGTCCCGTACATCTTCGGGCCGGTGACCTTTATACAGGTAGAGGCGTACTTTGGCGACCCGGAGCCCGAGCCATAGCTCTGCGAGAACGTCTTCAGGCTGTAGCCATGAGCGCTGGCCTCGCTTTGTAGTGTGCCGACGGCGCTTTCGATCTTGCCTGGCGCGAATGCGTTCTTGATAGCCGTCATGGGGGACGCCAGGCTCTGCGGCAGGCTCGTGCACGCTAAGTGACCTCCCTCTGTCCTGCACACCAAGGTCTGCGTCGCCGTCAGGTAGAAGGAACCGGCCGGGGTGATCAGCGCTATCTCCTTCTTGGCGGGGTCCTGTGCGTAGGTGACGGCTTCGTTTTCGGTCGTGGCGCCCTTCGTCGTCTCGACGAGTTGGTAGACAGCGCTGAACGGGGCGGTCTCGCTCTTGGTGAGGCCCTTGAGTATCGGGGACCAGGGCGAAGAGGGGGTGCTGGCAGAGGCTAACGACGACGCGGCAAGCAACATACAGCCGCTCAAAATAGCCGCGGGCGCCAGACGGGCGACCCCGGTCCTGGGAATCCTTACGATGGAGCGGCTCGAGCTCATTGTGGCCCCTTTCGGTCTCGTCGCCTAGTCCCGGCTGTGACCATCGGGACGGCCGGACGCGTACGGTGTCGGTCAATCTCGACGGTAGCATCACTGGACCTCTCGGCCCAGGAACCGGTCAAAACGGAACCCGCCTAGTGACCACCTCGACCCCTCTCCAGCTAGCCTTGGGCCCCGTGGCGTCAGGACAACCCGTGACATCAGGACAGCCAGGGGGACCGTCGGCGACGCCGGCGATGACGGCGCGCCGGAGGTTCCACGAGCTGGTGGGTGCGGCGCCGGACGGCCTGTGGCGAGCTCCCGGGAGAGTGAACCTGATCGGCGAGCACACCGACTACAACTATGGCCTAGCACTGCCCTTTGCCATCGACCGGACAACGGTGGTGGCCGCGCGCCGTCGGCCGGACAATATGGTCCGAGCCGTTTCCTGCACATTGGAACGCCAAGCAACCGCAAGCCTGGACGACATCGCTGGAAAGGATCCGTCGTACTTCGAACCGTGGGCGCGCTTTCCCTTCGGGGTTATCTGGGCGATGACCCGAACCGGGGCTGCTGTGCCGGGCCTCGACATCGTGATCGCCTCGGACGTACCCGTCGGCGGCGGCCTTTCCTCCAGTGCAGCGCTCAGTATTTCCGTCGCCATAGCCGTCAACGACATCGCCGCGGCCGGGCTCACCAAGACCGAGATCGCCCGGATCAGCCATCAAGCCGAGTCGGAGGTCGCCGGGCT
>DATKHZ010000079.1:0-7845 GCA_035509995.1 Acidimicrobiales bacterium
CGGTGGTGGCAGGCGCGGTGGTGGCAGGCGCTGTGGTCCCGGGCGCCGCGGTCGCAGGCCCCGTGGACGCAGGCGGAGCGGTGGTAGAGGTCGGTGGCTTGAGGCTGCCCGCCAACCTCCCGGTCAGGCCGTGGGTTGCGCCCTGTCCCAAGGGCAGCAACGTGGCACGCGCTGCGGGCGTCGAGCCGATCAGCAGCGAAGCCGGGAGCGGGGGTGGATTGACCGCTGCGAGGAGCACGACCGCGGTCACTCCGCACAGCCCGACCGAACTGACAGCCGCGGTCCGCCCGGCACCGGACAGAGAGCGCAGGGCCGCTTGGGCACGGCCGGTGCGGAACGGTTGCTCGATCAGCTTGTACGACGCTTCGGCGGCGAGGCCGATCAGCGTTACCCGCAAAAGGAGGAGAGGCCAGCCTGAGATCGGCAAGTCCACCTCCGGCCGCGTCAGGCAGATGATCGGCCAATGCCAGAGGTACAGGGAGTACGAACGCTTCCCTAGGTAACGAAGCGGCCGGCAACCAAGCGCTTTTTGGACGATCCCGCGTTGTAGCGATACGAGGAGCGCGAGGCCCGTCAGGGCGGAAGCCAGGAAAATCCCGCCCCTGTAGGCGAAGGTTGTATTAGCCCCCATGATGGCGAGGAGCGTGGCCAGGCCGGCGAGGCTGACTAGTCCGGTCCAAGCCCTGGGGCCCGCCCCGGGCGCGCTGTAGGGCAGCCCGCCGGGACGGGTCGGTTTGAGCAAACGGGGACGGTTGTGAACTGCGCCGGCCAGCGCCGCCCCGATCATGAGGCCCGACGAGTGGGTGAACGTGTCGTAATAGACGCTCGAAGGGTCGTGGCCGGGCACGAAGAAGGCTGCCATGAGGAACGCTGAAAAGGCAGCGCCTGTACCGGCAACCAACGACATCGCTCTTTCGGGGCGGCGCGCGAAACGCAAGACGGCCAGGACGACGAACGGCCAAGCGAGGTAGAACTGTTCCTCGACGCCGAGCGACCACAAATGGAGCAGCAACGGCGGCCGTCCCATCGACTCGAAATAGCTGTCGTGGTGGAACAGCAGTTGCCAGTTGGCGACAAAGCCAAGCGCCGCCGGGATATCCGCCCTCAGAATCGGTATGGCGTCCCGTGCAAAAAAACTGGCGAACAGCGCCACACACAAAATGAAAGTGACGAGTGCGGGCAGGAGCCTGCGCGCCCGCCTGGCCCAAAATTGGCGCAAGGCCGGCCCGACCGGCCCACCCGCGCCGATTAGGTCGAAGAGAAGCCCGGTGATCAAAAAGCCTGATACGACGAAGAAAATGTCTACGCCGAGGTAGCCACCCGGAAGCCACGTTGGGTCAAGGTGGTAAACGACGACAGCCGCGATCCCGATACCCCGGAGGCCGTCGAGGGCTGGCAACCGGTGCCCCGCGTGCTGGGCGCCGGGAGCGTTCCGGCCGAGCCTCACCGCCCCGTCATTATTGATGTTTTGCAGCGTCGTCCGCTTCATCACCCACCACCGAGGAAGACACCTGGGAGCGACGTTTGGTTCCGCGATCATCGGCTGTTGCTGGTTTGGGCCCCGAGTGGCCGTCGCTGACCCGCTAAACGTTCTTGGTGGTCGTAGGATTGCTCTAAGTGGTTGATGGGTAGGTAGGTCACACGGCTGATTTCCAACAACAGGACGACACGGGCAGGCGCGAGGAATGGGCGCGGCCCGGCCCGGGCGCGGGAAGCGTGGGAGCGGGGCCAGGTTTGGCCGTGGTGGACGCCGCCGGCCGCGTTGTTTTCGTGAATGACGACTTGGCGAGCCTGTTCAACCAAAGCGTGGACTCGCTAGTCGGCCAGGATATTTTCCGCTTCGTCGACGAACCGCAAAGGGCCGCGGCGCGCCAAGCCTTACGGCGGGCGGTCCGCACGGGCAGGGCGCCCGTCGCAATGTGGCGAATGCGTGCTGTTGGCAGGAGATCTTTCCACGTAGCCCTCCAGCCGCGCCCCCTCGAGGGCACTGGCGGCCAGCGGCTTTACGCGGTCACGGCACGTGCCCGGCCACATCGTTCGGGACCGGTCCACCGCCAGCAGGTAATGGCCGCGATCGCCGAGGAATGCGACGAGGCGATCCTGACCACCGGGCCAGGAGGTGTCATCGAGGTCTGGAACCTTGGTGCCGAAGAGCTCTTCGGCTGGAGCGAGAAGGAAGCTGTCGGCTCGCAGCTGGACATCCTTATACCGTCCGAACGCCGCGCCGAGTCGTCGGAACTTCTGGAGCGGGTGTGGGCCGGCGAGGTCCTGACCCGAGTTGAGACGGAACGTGTCTGCAAGCACGGCTCCCGCGTGGAGGTCTCTGTCAGCCTGGCGCCCCTGCGGGACCGCATGGGACAGGTGACGGCCGTCTCCCAGGTGATCCGCGACATCACGCAGCACAAGGCTTCCAAGCGGGCGCTCGCCTATCAGGCCATGCATGACCACCTGACCGGCCTGCCCAACCGGGCGCTCCTCGAAGACCGGATGGGCCACGCGCTGGAACGGTGCAGGCGTGAAGGCCAAAGCATCGGGGTCGTCTTCTTGGACCTCGACCACTTCAAAACCTTGAACGACAGCGCCGGCCACGATGTCGGCGACAAGCTCCTTCGGGCAGTGGCAGCCCGGCTCAGGCAGTCCGTTCGCTCAACTGACACGGTCGCACGAATCGGAGGCGACGAGTTCGTGGTCCTTTGCGAGGACATTACGAACGACTCGCAGCTGGACCTGGTCGTTTCGCACATAATGGCTACGTTTTCCCAGCCGGTGGCGTTGCCCGACAGGCAGCAGCGGGTGAGCGTTAGCGCGGGGGTCGTGCGAGGTGGGCCGTCTTCATCGGTGGCAGCGCTGTTGAGCCAGGCCGACGCTGCCATGTACCAGGCCAAAGGGCGAGCCCGCGGGAGCGTCGCGCGCTACGACCCCAAGACCAGGCCAGATCTCGAAAGGCGAGCTGAGGGGTCACGCCTGTTCAGGGAGGCTCTCAAGGCCAACCATCTGGTGCCCTACTACCAGCCGATTGTCGACCTCCACACCGGTCACCTCGTCGGGGCGGAGGCCCTGGTCCGATGGGAGGACCCCAAGCGCGGCCTCGTGGAAGCAAAGGACTTCATGCCGCTGGCCGAGGAACTGGGCCTGGTGGGCGAGATCGGCGACATCGTCCTCGCTGACGCAGCACGCCACATGCGGTCGTGGCTGCAGATAGCGCCGGCGTTGAAGCTGGCGGTGAACATCTCGGCGCTGCAGCTGCGCGGGACTGGGCTCCTGAGCAGCGTCGGGGTGCTCCTCGAGGGGGGAACCAAACCGGCCTCGATCGTGCTGGAGGTCACGGAGACGGCGCTAATGGAGGACGCGGCGACGAGCAGATCTGTACTGGGTGAGCTCCGCAACGCCGGATTCGGCATCGCCATTGACGATTTCGGCACCGGTTACAGCTCCCTCGCCTATTTGAAAGAGTTGCCCGCAACGGTCATCAAGGTCGACCAGTCCTTTACCCACCAGCTGCCGGGCCCTCACGACCTCTCGGTGGTCATGGCCATACTTGCTATCGCCGACACCTATGGGCTCGAGGTGGTCGCAGAGGGGATCGAGACCGCGCAGCAAGCCGACGTCCTCAGGTCGCTCGGCTGCGAGCTGGGGCAGGGTTACCATTACGGCCGCCCGGTCCCGCCCGCACAGTTCTCTCGCCTGCTCGAACTAGAGACGTTGCCAGAGGTCAGCTAGGAACGCAAGAGCCTGCGACGCGGCCGGGGTGGCCTAGCATTCTGTCCGCGATGGCCGCTGACACGCTCCGTTCCCGGACAAAGGCAAACCGTCGGCGGGCGGTGGCGCTGGTCATCGTTGCCTCGATCCCGCTCGGCCTGGTAGCTGGGCTCCTGGTGTTGTACTACTCGGGCTGGTTGGCCGGGATCGCAGCACTCGTCGGTGGCACGGTGTTGCTCGGCATCATCATGTGGTGGGCGGCTGAGCCCGCAGCACGCAAAGCACTTGATGGTCGCCCGGCCGACCCCGTAGCCGAAGCACGTCTGTTCAACCTGGTCGACGGCCTCTGCGCCACCATCGGCGCCCGTAAGCCCGAGCTAAGGGTTCGCGACGAAACGACTCTCAACGCTGCTGTGTGCGGGCGCCGCCGGCGCACCGCCACGCTCGTGGTCACCGCGGGGCTCCTGGCTGAGCTGACGCGGGTCGAGCTCGAAGGGGTGATCGCACAGCAGCTCACACGGATCCGCTGCCACGACATGCTGCCCGCGACGGTCACGGTTGCGACGATCGGTTTTTTTGCCACTCTGCTCTCGCCGCCCGAGCCGGTGACCGCCATGGACCGAGCGGCCGTCAGCTTCACCCGTTACCCGCCGGGGCTCATCGGGGCGCTCGAGAAAATGGAGGCCAAGGGCACCGAAGTCCGCGGCGGCTCCCGAGGCACTGCGCAGCTGTGGTTCGCTGATCCCGGCGGTACCCGGGAGCCTTTGACCAGTCTCAAGGACAGGATCGAGGCTCTCCGCGAGCTGTAGGGAGCCACGAGGGTGCGCTGCGGACGGCTGTACCATTGGGGCGAGCTGAATATGTGGGCTGACGCCCGGTTACGAGGAAAGAACCCGGTTATGAGGGAAGACAATGTCAGGGCACTCTAAATGGGCTACGACAAAGCACAAAAAAGGTGCTTTGGACAAGGCCCGCGGCAAATTGTTCGCCAAGATAATCCGCCAGGTCGAGGTGGCAGCGCGAGAAGGTGGCGGGCACCTCGACGACAACCCGACGCTGCGGACGATGTACCAGAAGGCCCGTGACGCATCGGTCCCTATGGAGACGATCGAACGTGCGATAAAGCGGGGCACAGGCGAGCTCGAAGGCGTCCGCTACGAGCCCGTCGTCTACGAGGGATACGCGCCTTGCGGGGTGGCGGTAATTGTCGAATGCCTCACCGACAACCGCAACAGGACGGGAGCTGATATCCGTGCCATTTTCTCCAAGAACGGCGGCTCGATGGCGGAGCCGGGCGCCGTCGCGTGGCAGTTCGAGCGAAAGGGTGTCGTAACCGTGCCACAGGACGGCAAGCACGCCGAGGACGACCTCATGCTCTTAGCTGCCGACGCCGGCGCAGACGACGTGCGTGACAACGGCGACAGCTGGGAGGTGCTGACTCCTCCGAGCGATCTAGCGGCGGTGCGCTCGGCCCTCGAGTCCAATGGCTGGCCGGCGTCGTCCTCCGAGCTGACGATGCACCCTTCGCAGTCGGTGCCGATCGAAAGCGAAGGCGATGCCCGCAAGGTCCTTCGTCTGATCGATTTGTTGGACGAGCACGACGATGTGCAGAACGTCTATGCAAACTTCGACATCCCCGACTCGGTAATGGAGCTCGTGGAGGTCTAATACTCCAGGCCGCGGCGGGTCCACCAGGTCTCGAGGGCCGGGTGGTAAAGTACCGAACTAATGTTCGTATTGGGCATCGACCCGGGCCTCACGAGGTGCGGGTACGGAGCAGTGCGCCAGGAGAACGGCCAACCCGTTGCCGTAGTGTCGGGAGTGCTCACGACGCCGACGTCCAACCCGCTCGCAGAGCGGCTGGCCGAGCTGTTGCGCGAGTTGCGGCTGCTTTTCGCGAGGCTCTCTCCGGAGGTCGTCGTGGTGGAACGTGTGCTGTTCCAGACCAATGCCCGAACCGCGATGTCGGTCGGCCAAGCAAGCGGCCTGGCCCTTGCAGCTGCGGCCGAAGCCGGCATACCGGTCGTCCAGTACAGCCCGAACGAGGTCAAGCAGGCCGTCACAGGGTGGGGCAACGCAGGTAAGGACCAGGTGCAGCGCATGGTGCAAGTCCTGCTGGACCTGCCCGAAAAGCCTTCCCCTCCCGACATAGCTGACGCCCTGGCGCTTGCCCTTTGCCACCTCGCCAGCGCGCCGCTCATGCGCGCAGCGGCCGCCGCCAAGGGGGGAGCTTCGAACCCGGCCAATCCCACCGGCCCCGCTCCCAAACCGGTGCCGCGCCTCGAGCAAGCCGGGCCGGGTGAGGTCCCGGCCACTGCCGGAGGCAGGCGGTGATCGGGTCGCTGCGGGGGACGGTGCTCGACCGCTTGCTCCGCGGCGACCACCAGGTCGAGCTGCTGGTCGAGGTCGCCGGCGTCGGGTACAGGGTACTCGTCCCGGGGGGTTGTGCCCCCCGCTGCGGCCAGTTGGGCGCACCGACCTTCCTGCACGTCCATACCCATGTGCGGGAGGACGCGATGGTGCTCTACGGCTTCCCGTCCCGTGAGGAGAGGGACTGTTTCGAGCTTCTGCTGGGCGCGCACGGGGTCGGCCCGGCCGTGGCGGTGGCACTGCTGTCGGTCCTGTCGCCGGCGGCGCTGCGTCGAGCGGTGCTCAACAACGACGAGGACACTTTGACGTTGGTGCCCGGTATCGGGAAGAGGACCGCTGCGCGCCTGATCATGGAGCTGGCCGCACGTTTTGAGGCGGCGGTGATGGCCGAAGGCACTGCCTCCGCTCACCCTGTGTTCGGGCCCGGGGGCGTCGACCCAGCTGGTCCCCATGAAGCGAGCGCGGCGGACCGTGCAGCCCAGCGCGAAGAGCTGAGGGCCGCCCTCGGGTCGCTCGGTTACGGCAACGACGAGGTGCGCCAAGTGCTGGCGCGCCTGCCGGTCGAAGGTTCGACCGAGGAGATGCTGCGGTACGCGCTGAGGGAGCTGGCGGGTAACCCGTGAGCGGCTCGGGCGAGGACCAGACCAGCCCCGAGCTCCGACTGTTGGCCCCAGCAGCAGACCCGGTCGAAATCGCGGAGGAGGCGACGTTACGGCCGCGCCGGTTGGACGAGTTCGTCGGGCAGGCTCAGCTGAAGGAGCATTTGTCCATCATGATCGAGGCGGCGCGCCGCCGGGAGGAGCCTGCGGACCACATGCTGTTCGCCGGGCCGCCGGGGCTCGGCAAGACTTCGCTCGCTGGGATCGTCGCCAACGAAATGGGTGCCTCGTTCCGGGTCACGTCCGGCCCGGCGCTCGTCCGGGCTGGCGACCTTGCGGCATTGCTCACCAACCTGTCGGACGGTGACGTGCTATTTGTGGATGAGATCCACCGTTTGGCGAGGCCGGTGGAGGAGATCCTTTATCCCGCGATGGAGGACTTCCAGCTCGACATCGTGCTCGGCAAAGGGCCCGCAGCGCGGAGCCTCCGCCTGGACCTCCCGCGCTTTACTTTGGTCGGGGCGACGACGCGGACAGGTCTTATCACGGGGCCTTTGCGCGACCGTTTCGGCTTCGTCGCCCGGCTCGACTACTACGAGGTGGCCGACCTCGAGGTGATCGTCCGTAGGTCGGCGGGGGTCTTGCGAGCGGTGCTCGACCGCAAGGGCGGGGCCGAGATCGCGAAGCGCTCGAGAGGCACACCTCGTCTGGCTAACCGCCTGCTGAAGCGGGTACGCGACTACGCCGAGGTCCGGGGCGATGGGACCATCAACGAGGAAGTGGCGAAGTTCGGCCTGGAGCTGTTCCAGGTCGACGAACTGGGCCTGGACAAGGTGGACCGGGCCATCTTGGAGGCGACTTGCCTTCGCTTCGGTGGTGGGCCCGTTGGCCTCAGCACACTTGCTGTTGCCGTCGGCGAGGAGCCCGATACCGTCGAGGACGTCTACGAACCGTTCCTCTTGCAGCTCGGCATGCTCATGCGGACGCCCCGGGGCAGGGTGGCGACGCCCCTGGCGTGGGAGCACCTCGGCCTTTCCCCCCCGGCAGGCCCTCTCGCCTCTCCTGGCGTGGACGGCCCCGACGGCGACGGGCCCTCTCCGACCCTTTGGGGTTAGCGGCCCTATCGGGTTGGCGCGGTCGGGCAGACTGTGGGCCAGCCGATAATGAACGTCCCCAC
>DATKHZ010000080.1:0-5192 GCA_035509995.1 Acidimicrobiales bacterium
GGCTCGGCTCGAGCCTCAGCGGTGCCACACAAGCGGGTTCTGGTCATCGTTGTGAAGCACGTCGCCGACGTTAAGGGTGGCCAGGTAAGCGGGTGGCAGCACGTTGGCCTGGCCGTTGAACGTGCAGCCGTCTGGCATGTAGGCGCAGGTCATGGCACGGCGCCACCCGGGGGTCATGTTCGCTCCCGCTCCGTGGAACACGAGGCCGTTGTGAAGGATCGCCCCTCCGGCGGGAACCGGGCAGGGCGCCGCCGCCACGTCGTGCCAATCGGGATAAACGTCGAACAGGGCCCCGATCTCACGGCCGATCCCGACGTTGTCAAACTTGCGGGCCTGGTGGCTGCCGGGCACGTAGTAAAGGCACCCGTTCTCGAGTGTGGCGTCGTCCAGCGCCACCCAAATGGTAATGGCGTCGGCGGACGTAAAAGACCAGTACGGTACGTCGAGGTGGTAAGAGGTCGGGTTGGCGTAGGGGCCTTTGATCAGCGCCTGGTCGTGCCAGATGCGCAGCCCGTCCACGCCGGCCATCCGGCCTGCGAAAGCACCTAGCTCGGGGGTAAACATGAGCTCTCGCACACCTTCGTGCGTCTGCCATAAGTTCACCCGCTGGGTGAAGACCCGGTCATAGTACGCCTGTTCCTCAGGAGAGACGACCTGGCTGGCGATGCGGTCGGCATCGTCGGTGTCATGGGGGAAGCGCCGCGTGCCCCGCGCTTCGACGGCGTCGTCCACCTCCCGGCGCCAGTGGGCCAGATCATTGGCGTCGAGGAACTCCTCAATCACGACAAACCCGTTCTCTTCGTAAAGCTTGCGCTCCTTATCGGTCGGCTCGGTTCGCACGGTTCCTCCTCCACGTCAGGCTACAGCCAGGCGAACCGGCACGATCAGTAAGCAAGCAAAGTGTGGCACGCTCTTGAGATGTCGTCAGTCTGGGGGAGGATGGCGCGCTCCAGCGTCGGCTCGTAGCCGACGAGGACGTCCTTTGCTCCGACCCGCATGACGGGAGCGTCGAGCGCGTCGAAGCAGTGCTCACTGATGAACGCAGCCACCTCGGCACCGAAGCCGCAAGTGACGCTGTCCTCGTGGACGACGAGGACGCGTGCCGTCTTGCGCACAGATCTCTGGACCGTATCGCGGTCCCAGGGCACGAGGCTGCGGAGGTCGATGACTTCGACAGAGTGGCCTGCGGCCTCGAGCTCGCCCGCAACCTGTAAGGACTTCTCGACGGTGGCGCCGTAGGTGATGATCGTCAGATCGCTACCCTCCCGCGCCACCCTGGCCCTTCCGAACGGGACCATATAGCCCTCGGGCGGGAACGCGTCTTCGGTGTAGTGCTGGCGAAGCAGGTGCTTGTGCTCAAAAAACAGGACGGGATCCTGGCACTGGAACGCTGTGCGCATTAGCCCGACGGCGTCGGCCGCGCGCGACGGGAACGCGATGAGCAGGCCCGGAAGATGGGCAAAGATCGACTCGCCACACTGGGAGTGCCATATCGCACCGCCGGTGAGGTAGCCCCCGATCGGCACCCGGATCACCATCGGACAGCTGAACATACCGTTCGACCGCCATCGGACTGTGGACGCCTCGCTCCGGATCTGCTGCATCGCGCACCAGATGTAGTCGAAGAACTGGATCTCGGGGCACGGTCGCAAGCCACGAACGGACTGGCCGACGGCTCGCCCGATGATGCTCGCCTCCGCGAGAGGCGTGTTGAAGCAGCGATCGGGCCCGAACCTGCGTTGCAGGCCCAGCGTGGTACCGAAAACGCCCCCCTTGCCTTCGACGCGTTCCAGGATCTCCGGACGAGCGTCTGCGACATCCTCCCCGAAGACACGTACCCGTGGGTCGCGCTCCATCGCTTCGCCGATGGCCTCGCGGATGGCCGCGCCGAGCGCCAAACGCTCTCCTGGGGGCGAAGGGGGCAGGGCCGGTTCCTCGAAATCGCGAACGGACACGACCTGGTCGGTCACGCTCCCCGGATCTGGTCGAGCGGCAGAGAGCGCAGACTTGGCCGCTTTTGCTACAAGTTCGAATGTGTCACGGCGCAGCGACGCGAGCTCGTCTTCGCTGATCACGCCCATGGCAACTAGTTGGCGAGAGAAGCGAAGGATGGGATCGCGGGCGGCCTCCTCGGCTATCTCCTCCTCGGTCCGGTACTTGGACTGGTCATCAGCAGCAGAGTGCGAATAGGGCCGTGTGACCTCGCCGCGCACGAGCCACGGCCCTTCTCCGGCCCGAATCCGGCTGACGGCGTAGGAGATGGCTCGCCGGGAGCCGAAGTAGTCGGTGCCGTCAACCTCAAGGACACCAAGCCCCGGCCAGCTTTGAACCAGTACGCTCGGCGCGGCCGGCGTCTGGTCGCGGGCCGGTACAGATATCGCGAACCCGTTGTCCTCGACCACGAAAAGTACCGGGAGCCGAAGGCTGCACGCCAAGCAGACGCTCTCCCAGAACTCACCCTCGGAGCATGCCCCTTCCCCGAGCAGGGTGACGGTGACCTCGTCGGGATGGGCCTCGCAACCTGACAGAGGCGCATGGTCGACGATGTACTTCGTCGCCTCGGCACAACCGACCGCGGGGAGGCACTGGCTCGTTGTTGGGCTTGACGTCGTAAAGATATGAAGCCGGCGAGAGCCAAAGTGGCACGGCATCTGCCGGCCCCCCGATGCTGGGTCCTCCGATGAACCCACCGCCTGGAGGAGCATCTCGACGGGGGTGACGCCAAGGGCTAGAGCCAGGGCGCGGTCACGGTAGTACGGGAAGAACCAGTCGTAGCCGGGCCGCAGCGAACGCGCCACCGCGATTTGGAGCACCTCATGTCCTGCAGCAGAGATCTGGAAGAAAACTCGCCCCTGTTTCTGCAGGGCGATCTCCCGGTCGTCAAGCGCTCGCGAAGTGATCGCGAGACGGAGATCTTCAATCAGCTCACGCTCCGGCCATCGCTCGGCGTCCGTCGCGGCTGCCAGGTTACTCAAGGGACGGCTCATCCCGGGCACGTTGCGGGGACGGCCAATTCGGGGCGCGCTTTTCGACGAAAGCGGCGACGCCTTCGGCGCGATCGGGCGAAATTTCCGCAGCCCTCCAGGCCGCGTCTTCGATTTCCAGTCCGGCGGCGAGGTCGGCACCAGCGCCCAGACGTATGGCCCTTTTGGCGGCTCGAACGGCCACGGGCGAATTCGCAGCGATCGCCTGAGCGAGCTCGAAGGCGACGGTCCGGGCTCTTCCGCGCTCGACCACGCGGTCGACGAGGCCGAGGCGGAGCGCCTCCGGCGCTGGGACGCGCCGTGCTGTAAAGATAACGTCGGCGGCGACGGCTCGCCCGGCGCGGCGGGCAAGCAGCTGGGTCCCACCACCTCCGGGCACGAGGCCGATGGCGGTCTCAGGCAGGGCGAGCTCTGCTGTGTCGTCGGCGACGATCAGGTCGCAAGACAACGCGAGCTCGAGGCCACCCCCGAGCGCATACCCGGCGACCGCCGCTATAACTGGCACCTCGAGGGCTCGCACTGCGTCAAAGGCGGCACGTACCAGCGGTCGCTGCGCCTCCAGCTCGGCGTCGCTAAAACGAGAACGTTCCTTGAGGTCGGCGCCTACACAAAATGCGCGCTCATTGCTGGAGGAGACAACTACCGCACGGGCCCACGATTGTCGGCCGATCGCTCTGCAGGCGGTCGCGAGCTGTCCAAACATGGCGCTCGAGATGGCGTTCATGGCTTCGGGGCGGTCGAGGACGAGCTCAGACACCGCACCGTGCGAGACTAGGCCCACGAACTGGGCCCGGTTCGTTTCGGAGGACCGTTCGGTCATCGTCCCTGCCGGAGGATAGCGTCGCCCAAGATTTCTACAATGTTACGCTGAGTTTGCCCGCCAGGGCGGGCCGGGGGTGGACCGTCTGGCATGGCTCGAAACCACGGGAACGGAGGCGACGGAACGGTGTCGGCCATCTCTGCGCCGGACAGGAGTTCCCCGGCTGGCCCGTCGTTGGCGGAGCTGGCTGCCGAGCTCCGGGCGCGCCTGGCACTCGTGCGCCAAGGCGGGGACGAGCGGGCTCGCCGACGCCACCTGCAGCGGAACAAGCTGCTCGTGCGGGACCGGGTCGACCGCGTCCTCGACCCGGGCGCCTCTTTCCTCGAGCTGTCCCCACTGGCGGCATGGGATCTGTACGGCGAGGCGGTACCAGCGGCAGGGATCGTGACCGGCATCGGCAAGGTCGCCGGGCGGTGCTGCATGATCGTGGCCAACGACGCAACCGTCAAAGGGGGCACCTACTTCCCGGTGACTGTGAAAAAGCACCTCCGTGCCCAAGAGATCGCCGCCGCCTACGGGCTGCCATGCTGCTACCTGGTCGACTCCGGCGGGGCCTACCTCCCCCTCCAGGACGAGGTGTTCCCCGACCGGGACCACTTTGGGCGGATCTTCTTCAACCAGGCCAGGATGTCGGCGGCGGGCATCCCCCAGCTCTCTGCGGTCTTGGGCTCGAGCACGGCCGGGGGCGCCTACGTGCCGGCCATGAGCGACGAGACGGTGATCGTGCGCGACCAGGGCACGATCTTCCTGGGGGGGCCGCCTCTGGTACAGGCGGCCACCGGCGAGGTGGTCACTGCCGAGGAGCTCGGTGGAGGGGAGGTGCACGCTCGCCGGTCGGGTGTGGTCGACCATCTGGCTGACAACGACGTCCATGCGCTCGAAACCCTTCGGTCGATGGTCGCCACCCTGGGGCCCCCGCCGGTCGACGCCGAAGAGCGGGCAGAGCCGGAAGACCCGGCGGAGGACCCCGCTGAGCTCTACAACATTGTGCCGGCGGACGTGCGCCAGCCCTACGACGTGCACGAAGTGGTCCGTAGGATCGTGGACGGCTCTCGGCTGCACGAGTTCAAGGCCACGTACGGGGAGACGCTGGTGTGCGGGTTCGCCCGCCTTTTCGGGTACCGGGTCGGGATAGTTGCGAACAACGGCATCCTGTTCAGCGAGTCGGCATTGAAGGGCGCCCATTTCGTACAGCTGTGCAACCAGCGCGGCGTCCCCCTGGTCTTCCTGCAGAACGTCAGCGGCTTCATGGTCGGGCGCGAGTACGAGAGCAAGGGGATCGCCAAGGACGGCGCCAAGTTGGTGACGGCCGTGGCTTGCTCGCGTGTGGCGAAGTTGACGGTAATTATCGGAGGTTCCTTCGGGGCCGGCAATTACGCCATGTCCGG
>DATKHZ010000081.1:0-4198 GCA_035509995.1 Acidimicrobiales bacterium
GGGCTGCAGCTCGACCACGGCTGGCCGGATGTGCCCGCCGTTGAGCAGGACTTTGTCAACGCCAGTAAGCCGGGGGCCGCTTTCCTGTTCAATGCCACCTCACGGGTCGTGACCCAGGTAGAACTGGCGCTCAAACCGGAGTCGGTCGCTTTCGGCGCCTTCGGGGTTATCGCCGGCCTAGTCGCCCTGCTCATAGGCGTGCAGGCCGTTTCCCGACAACTCCGTTGGGACGACGAGGACCGCCGGGCCCTGCGGGCACTGGGGGCGGGGCCCGCAGTGGCCGCCAGCGACGGGCTCCTGGGAGTCCTGGCCACAATCGTCGCCGGTGCACTCCTGGCCGCGGCATTGGCAGTGGCGTTGTCACCTCTCGCCCCGCTCGGCCCGGTGCGCCCTGTCTACCCACACCGCGGCATCGACTTTGACTGGACGGTGCTCGGCACCGGGGTCGGCGTTCTCGTCGTGGCTCTCGGGGCCGCAGCCCTCGAGCTCGCCTTTCTCAGGGCACCTCACCGCACCGCCCGGAGCATGAGTGCGGCGGCGGCTCGCCCTTCCAGCTTGGCCCGTCGCGTCCAGTCGATGGGGATCCCCGTGGCCGGCGTGGTAGGGGTGCGTTTCGCCCTCGAACCGGGACAGGGCCGCACCTCGGTGCCCGTCCGGTCGGCGCTCTTGGGCACCGTACTGGCGGTTGCGGTGGTGGTATCCGCGCTGACCTTCGGCTCCAGCCTGAGCACTCTCGTATCGCACCCGCCTCTGTACGGGTGGAACTGGGACTACATGTTCAGCACGACCAACGACGTCCCGCCCCAATCCCTCAAGGCGCTCGACCACGACCGCGACGTCGCCTCCTGGTCCGGGGCCGACCTCGCGCCGGTCCAGATCGACGGCCAGTTCGTGCCCTCCGTGGTGGCCAGCCCGCATGCCCAGGTGGGCCCACCCGTCCTGTCGGGGCACGGCCTGGACGCCGACAACGAGATCGTGATGGGCTCGGCCACCCTCTCCGAGCTGCACAAGCACGTCGGCGACACCGTTTACTTGAGCGAAGGGACGCCAAGGAGCGCGCCTTTCTACATCCCGCCGACTCCTCTGGTCGTCGTCGGGACCGCCACTTTCCCCGCCATCGGCTACTCGAGCATTATCGCCAGCCAGCCCTCGATGGGCACCGGGGCCCTGGTCTCCCGGGCCGTCGAACCTCCGGCTTGGCAGCGGGCCCAGACGAGCCCGGACCCCATCCTCAATGGGCCGCAGTACGTCTTCGTGCGGCTGGCTAAAGGGGTGAGCGCCAGGAACGGCCTGGCTGACCTGCAACGCATCGCCGCCGCCGCCAACAACGCCATCAACGCCGACCCCCGGGCTGCCGGCAGCGACGGCGTCAGCGTCGTGGGAGTCCAGCGCCCGGCCCAGATCGTCAACTACCACACCATCGGGGCCACCCCGCTGGTCTTGGCCGCCGGGCTCGCTGCGGGGGCGGTCCTCGCCCTCGGTCTCACCCTCACCGCCTCAGTCCGTCGCCGGCGCCGCGACCTGGCCCTGCTCAAAGCCCTCGGGTTCACCCAGCGGCAACTCTCTGCCGCCATCGCCTGGCAAGCGACCATCGCCGCCGTGATCGGCGTCGTTGTTGGGACGCCTCTCGGGATCGTCATCGGACGACAACTCTGGGTACTTTTCGCGCACAACCTCAGCGCCGTACCCGACCCCACCGCACCGGCCCTGTCTGTGCTCCTGGTAGCCATAGGTGCGCTCGTTTTCGCCAACGTGGTAGCCGCTCTCCCTGGGCGCACCGCAGCCCGCACACCGACGGGGCTCGTTCTGCGCGCCGAATGATCGGGGCCCGTCCCACGCGTCCTGCGCACCGAGCGAACGGGCTCGCCCTACGCGTCCTACTCGCTGAGTGAACGGTCGGCGACGGCTGGCTCGCCTGCGCACCGCCCAAGCTTGCGGCCCAATTTCTCAAGCATTGCGCTCCCACGATTGTCTTATGTCACGGACGAGCTTGTCTTGCTCTACCTTCGTGTTCACCTGCATGCGAACGAAGCGCCCTTGCGGATCTAATCTCACGTCCGCGTACAGGCCAGTCGGATCCTCGTGAAAGTGCACGATGGAGCGCGACTTGCAGTAGAAGTGGCCGGGCGTTGTTTCCCGCAACCAATCCAACTCTCGTAGCTGAGTGACAAGGCCGTTGAGTTCTTCGAGAGCCTCGGCCCCGGCGTGTTTCATGCTGCCAATTTATACGGTTACCCGGGAACATGGATCTAAGTGAGTGCGACCTAGCACGGGGGGCCATCGCAGTTTGGAACCCTTCGAGCGGGCGGCCACCGGCAGGGAAATCTCAGTTATTAGCCGGTCGGCGTCACACGATAGAGGGTGCCGGGTAGCCCGCTAAAAAGGACGAAGATGCTGTGGTCCGCTGCGCCCACGGCACGAAAACTCGACTCGCCGGCGCAGGGACCGCCCGGCGGCCACAGCTTGGCTATGACGCTGGTCCGCAGTGTCTGTTCGTCCACTCCCCAAACAAGCGCCGGCGGTGTGCAGGAATCGCCCGGCCCTACCGAGAACATGCTTGCCGACAGGGGCACAAGCCATGTGCCGAGTTGCTCGTTGGGTGACACTTTTAGTACCTCACCGTTCGCGTTTATGCGTCCCACATGTTTCGTCAACCGGAGGTTCCGTGACGAGGTGCCCGCCGGGTAGCCCCAGTACAGGAAGAAAAGCGAACTGCCCGCAGCGGCAAGTTCGTAGACCGACGCGAACCTGCCGGGTAACAGGACCGATCGGCTAGCCCCGTTGGACGCGCGGATGCGAAGGAAGTCCGCTCCCGAGCCTGCCCCGCCGGCGAGCCAGACATAACCTGGCGTGCCGACGATAATCGGTTCTGCGCCGCCGATTTGGGGGACGGAGCGGAAGACCCGTTCCACGGCCCCGGTGGCGGCGGAGAGTTGCAGGACCTCGGCCCGGCCGCTGAACCAGGCATAGAACCAAAGCGAGCCGGCAACGTAGGCCAGCTGGGTGTGTGCCGCGTCGCTCCCGAGGAAGATCGTTGCCGAGACTGTCCCGAAAACTGTTGACACGTAAGTGGAAGTCGAGAAGCGCTCAATGTGCACGGCGTAGGTCTCAGACTTGACATTGGCGACAGTCGTCTCTAAAAACAGCGCGCCGGGACCGGCGGCGACATTGAACCCGCAGGCTGATAGCGGGTAGCTGGTGAGCGCCATCGTCACCGGGTTAATGCGGCCCATCCGGCACCGAGTGCCGTTGCTGTTCCCTGAGCTCACAAGCCAAACTTGGCCATCGGTCGTGACGAGCTCGACCGGTTGGAACGTCCCGGTGAAGTCCTTCGTGGTGACCGCTGCGGTTGGCCGAGCTGTTGCGGCTGACCGAGCTGATGCGGCGGACCGAGCTGCTGCGGCGGACCGACCTGCTGCGGCGGACCGACCTGCTGCGGCGGACCGAGCTGATGCGGCGGGGAGGCGCCCGGGCCGCTGCCCGGCCCGCTGCCCGGCACGTTGGGCGGTCCGTTGCCCGGCCGCCGATGAGGCTGTGCCGGCAGCCGGCAGCACTAGGCCGGCGAGGCAAGAAACTGTCGCCATAGCCGTGTTTCGCCTTGTCCAGCTCATGACTCGCTAACGCAATCGCCCCAGTGCTCGGTTCCCAGTGCTCGGTCCCCCAGTGCTCGGTCCCCAGCACCGCCGGCAAGGTGCCGCCCAGAACCTTCGCTAGTCAGCGGTCGCGGTCCCAGTCCGTGTCCCTGGAGCTGGCACCCTGCGGGGCGATCGAGAGCCATCCGGGTCAGGCCGCACACTTCAACCCATCCAACGGGTCGGAAAAATCTGCGCCGGCACTTGACGCGTCGAACATACGTTTGGTAGAGTAGGCGTAGCGCTCGGGACCGGCCTTGACGGTCTCCTCCTAAAAGTTGGGTTCTTGCTGTTGGAGGAGGTGGCATGTCGAGCGCTGTCCTGTCTGTTGCCACTGCTGCTTCCTTCCGCCGGGCCTGCGCCGGCTTCGAGCCCGAGCTGCTGAGCGGCGCCGACTGCGCGGCGCTGGCCGAAGAGCTGGCCGCAACCGAAAAGGCCTGTGGCGCGGCTCGTCTGTTAGCAGCAGCTCGCGCTGTTGCCTGCGGTGCTCATAAAGAGCGCGGCTTCAACGACGGGGCTGGGTGGATGGCCCGCCAGGTGGGTGGCACCACCGGCCAGGCCCGCCA
>DATKHZ010000082.1:0-3591 GCA_035509995.1 Acidimicrobiales bacterium
CATCTCTGGCGAGATGCCACACCGTCAGCACGGCGCGGCCGGCAGCTAAAGCATCCACTGTCGAGCCGGGCCCGAAAGCGACCGTCGTTGTGCCTGGTGGTGGGGGAAGGAGCTGCTGCCAGCCGTCGCGCGTCGCTGACGCCTCGGCAAGTTCGTCCTTGCCGGCTGGCCGGGCGACCAAGACGAACAGCCCGCCATCGGGGGTGGCGCCATAGGACAAAAGGTGGGCACCTTTGGTCAATCGCAAGGCGGTGGAACTCGCCCAGGCACTCCTGGCGCCCGACCAGGCTGCTAGCAGGCTCGTCGCGCCGCCCCCCGGAGCGCTGCCCGCGGACAAGCCGATCAGCGCTGCCAGGCTGTCCCCGCTCGGGAACAGGCCGAGGACCTGGGCCTGCCCGGAGCCCGGCGAGAGCCTGGGCCCCCCAATCTGCCAGCCAGTTTTGCGTTGCTCGAATATCCCGGCGACCCCGGGACGTCGGCAGCTCGTGCCTACCACCGGGCTGGCCGGTGTCGAGCCGCCGGCACCGCTAGATGTCGAGGCGGGGACGAACCCTACTGCGGTGAGGGGGCCAGGGTCGCAGGCCGGGCCTGTAGGAGTGGCCGCAAGTGCTTCGCCCGTGATCAGAGCCTGCCACGACGACAGGCTGCGGGTACTTTCGAGCACCTCCGGCCCGACGCGTCTGTTCACGAGCGCGAGCACGTCACCGTTCGGGGCTTCCGCGAGCCCCGTAGGCCTCGAGGTCAGGCCCTGAGAAATGAGCCCGGTCGACCAGGATCGCCCGGCGTCATCGGTCGAAATGAGCGGGGTGAAGGTAAGCAAGTCGGAGGGCCGTACGCCGACCAGTAGCGACGGGCCCGCGGGGGCAAGGACGAGCCCGCCGTTGGTGGCGGTCGCCGTGGCCTCGACCTGGTTGGACCAGGTGTGTGCGCCATCTTGACGGAAGAACAATTGCCAAAACGTGTTGGCCGGTTGTGCAAGGTTGCCCATCGGTACAGTCGCCCAGGTGCCCCCGCCACCGTCGACTGAGGTGGCGAGCGGCGTCGGCAGGGAGGGGGCTGCTGGCTCTGCGGACGTAGCACCAGGAGCGCCCGCACCGCAGGAAGCAAGGCAAACTGCGCCGATAGCCAGTCCTGCCGTAACCCTTGCCCTCGGGCCCGTCGTCACGCGCAGGTTCACGGGTTCACCGGACCCAATCGTGGTGGACGGCGGCCGGGAGGCACAAACTGCTCTTGACAAGTGATTGATCACTTACTAACATACGTGGAGTGACCACTCTCCACCGGATGAGCGCCGAGGAACGCAGGGAAGAGGTGCTGCGCGCCGCGGCCGTTGCTTTCGCAGACGGCGGGTACAAGGGAACGACTACCCAGGATGTGGCCGAGCGGGCCGGCATCTCCCAGCCGTACATCTTCCGGCTGTTCAGCTCCAAAAAGGAGCTGTTCTTGGCGGTCGTGGAGGAGTGCTTCAGGCGCCTCCCCGAAAGCTTCGTGAAGGCGGCAGAGGGCTTGTCAGGAGAGGAGGCATTGCACGCGATGGGCAAGGCCTACATAGAACTGATCCGTGACCCGGTCATGTTGCTCGTCCAGATGCACTGCTTCACGGCGGCCGCGAGCGACCCCGACATCCGGGCAGTAGCGCAGCGCGGCATGCGAAAGGTGTGGGAAACCGCCGCGACAGCGTCCGGGGCGAGCGCCGAGGCTCTCCGCAGTTGGCTGGCCATGGGCATGCTCTGCAACGTGGTCGCCGCCCTCGGCATCGAGGAACTCGACGAGCCATGGGCTAACCAGATGGTCCCGAGCGACAAGGTGGGAAAGTTGACAACGGGCACTTAGCGGAACTGCGGGCGCCCTATTTTTTTGTCGTCCTAAGTAAGTGATCAACCAATCAGTAATCGCCAATAATAACGAGCCAGCAACAAAGACAACAGAAAGGAGGGCTCAATGCAACGCACGGAGACAACAGCAAGCAGCACCAAGCGCCCGGGTTGGACGTTTGCGATCACATCGACCGCCCTTTTCATGACGGCCCTCGACAATCTTGTCGTAACCACTGCATTGCCCACGATCCGGCGCCACCTGCATGCCACGATCGGTGGGCTCGAATGGACAATCGCGGCCTACACGCTCACTTTCGCGGCTCTCCTGCTGACGGGTTCGAGCCTCGGCGAGCGTTTTGGCCGGAGGCGGATGTTCCTGGCCGGCCTCACGATCTTCACACTCGGCTCGGCGGCCGCCGCGCTCGCTCCAGGGATCGGGGCCCTGGTGGCCGCCCGTGCAATGCAGGGAATTGGCGGGGCAATTGTCACCCCCCTGACACTTACGCTGCTCGCAAATGCTGTCGCGCCGCAACGGCGGGCTCTTGCCCTCGGGGCCTGGGGCGCCATCGGAGGCCTCGCTGTAGCCAGCGGCCCTCTGGTCGGCGGCGCGATAGTCGAGTGGGCCTCGTGGCAGTGGATCTTCTGGCTGAACGTGCCCATCGGCCTTGTCCTGGTCCCCCTGGCCTATTACCGCCTCGAGGAGAGCAGGGGCACGGCGCGGCGCCTCGACCTGCCCGGCGTGGCCCTGGGCACCGCTGGCCTCTTCGGCATCGTCTTCGGCCTGGTGCGCAGCACGAGCCTTGGATGGTCGTCGCCCGAGGTGAGCGGGCCGCTGGTGCTCGGGGTAGTTCTGATGGTCCTGTTCGCTCTTGTCGAGCGGCAGGCTGCCGAGCCGATGCTGCCCCTGCGACTGTTCCGCAACCGGGCGTTCACGGCCTCCAACATTGCGTCGCTGCTTATGTCGTTCGGCATGTTCGGCTCTATCTTCCTGCTGGCCCAGTTCCTCCAGATAGTGCAGGGTTATTCGCCCCTTCGGGCTGGGCTGAGCATCCTGCCGTGGACGGCGATGCCGATGCTCATCGCACCGGTCGCTGGCATCATCACCCAGCGCATCGGGGGTCGCCCCGTCCTGGCCGTCGGTCTCGGGCTGCAGTCGCTCGGCCTCGCGTGGCTGGCAGTGGTGGCGTCTCCGAGCGTCCCGTACAGCCACCTGGTACCTGCGTTCGTCCTGAGCGGCATCGGTATGTCGCTCTTCTTCGCCCCTATGGCGAGCACGGTGCTCGGTGCCGTAGGCCCTGGCGAAGAGGGGATCGCCTCGGGCGTCAACAACGCCATTAGGGAGATGGGCGGTGTCCTTGGCATAGCGGTGCTGGCCTCGGTCTTCGCCGCAACGGGCAGTTACGCGAGCGGCCAAGCGTTCGTCAGGGGCCTTGTCCCGGCGGTGGCAGCGGGTGCCGCGATAGTCGGTTTCGCGGTGGTCGCCGCGCTGTCAATTCCCCGGCGAGGCCGCAGCGCGCTCGAAACCAGCATGTCTCAGCCGGAACTGGTCCCCGTAGATCTTGCTGAGGACGAGAGGGCCGGGGCCCTGGTGCCCATCGCCTAGGCGAACTGACGGCCGGCCGGTACCCGTTTGATTATTATGCGGCGGCGTGCGAATTGCCGCACGCCGCCGCATAGGTCCGAAGCACGTCACTAACGAGCTCGATCACCAGCGCTTTCGGTACTGGGTCAAGCGCACCACTGGCGACGCGTGGATAAAGGGTAGGCATGAATT
>DATKHZ010000083.1:0-9669 GCA_035509995.1 Acidimicrobiales bacterium
CGAAACCCGCCGCGAATATGAGGGTCACGGTCTGGACAACAGGGAAATCCCTATTGTTGATCGACGTGATTAGGAGGCGGCCCAAGCCGGGGAGCACGAAGATCTGTTCGACGACGACCGTGCCGCCGAGCAGGTACCCGAGCTGGATGCCTGACATGGTAGTGACCGGCACAAGCGCTCCAAGGAACAGGTGCTTCCAGGTCACCGATCGCTTGGAGAGGCCCTTTCCCCTTGCAGTACGGGCATAGTTGAGGCCAGTGACTTCGAGCATCGCGGCGCGTGCCGTGCGCATTATGGCGGCACCGATGCCCAGGCCGAGAGTCAACGCAGGGAAGAAGATCTGTTGCAAGTTGAGCCAAGGATCCTGGAAAAGGTTGGCGAAGCTCTCTGACGACGGGAAGTACTGGAACTCCGACGCCATCAGGGTGACCAGAGCAGTGCCGATGACGAAACTAGGCACGCCCAGGCCGACAACCGCAACGCCCTGGCCGATATTGTCGACCGCGTGGCGGGGGCGGAGGGCGCCAAAAACGCCGAACAAGATGCCAATCAGCTCCCCGATGAGCAGCGAGGCGATAGCGAGCTCCAAAGTGACGGGCAAGGCGGTGCCGATGAGCGAGGCCACCGAGGTGCGCGACGACAGCGAAACTCCGAGGTTGCCGGTGAACAACGACCCCAGCCATGACGCGTACTGTTCGAAGAACGGCTGACCTACGCCGTAGTAGTGGTCGAGATCCACCAGCTGAGCGTGGCTGAGCAGGCCGGCGCTCACCCCCATCTGCGCCGTGACCGCATTGCCCGGCAAGAGGCGGAGCACCAAGAACACGATGATGGAGACCCCGAGCAGAGTTACCGCCATGCTGAGCAGCCGCCTGGCCAGGTTTGTCAGCACGAGACGGTCCTCAGCACGAGACGGTCCTCAGCACCATTGCGGTTAACGGCCCAAGGGGCCTCACCGACAGGCTAACCATCGGCGAGGCCCCTTGCGGCGGGTACGAACGTGGCCCTGGCTTCTCTAGGCCCTAGGAGAAGGTGGCTGAGCTCAGGCTGTCGAGGGAGGTCGAGTTGGTGGGGAGGAGTGAGAACCCGTGCACTGAGGATGCCACCGCCGCGTAGTCGTATGCGGTGAACAGCCAGATCCAAACTGCGTTCGACGTCAAAGCGTTCGAGAAGTCAGTCCAGATCATCTTCCGGCTTGCGATGCTCGTCGCAACGTCACCCTGGGTCAGCAACTTCTGGAGCTGCGGAGAGCTGTAGCCGGCCGGCACCCCTAGGTTGGCGCCCGTGCCGAAGTAGCGCCCGTACATCGTGTAAGGGTCGGGGTCTGCACCGTTCCACGCGAACGCTCCCTGGAACTTGCCCTTGAGCCAGTCCTGAATGTACGCGTCACTGGCCAGGTTCTGGATGTTCATCTTTATCCCGGCTTGAGCAAGGTCCTGCTGCACGACCGTCGCCTGCGCCGCGCTGGTCGGGTCGAGATCGGTGGAGGTGATAGCTGTGAAAGAGAAGCCGCTGGCATCGCCGGCCTTCTGCAGGTAGCTCTTGGCCATTGCGAGGTTGGTCGTCGGGCACACAGCCGACACCGGGCTGGACGCAAACTCGCCCAACGGCACCGGCCCAACGACCTTGCCGGCCCCGAACACCGAATCCTCCACTACCTGCTGACGATTGACGGCGCAGGCGATGGCGAGACGGTTATCGACATTGGCCAGCGGCCCGGTCTTGTCCTGGAGCTGCAGGGCCCGGTAAGTGAGGTCGAGGACTTTCTCCTTCGTGATAGACGAGGGTAGATGGGTAGCCACCTGCGGCTCGGTTAGTAGCCCGATCTGGACGGTATGTGCCTCGACTGCTGAGGCGATCGACTGCTCGGACGAGATCGTCTCGATCTTCACGGAGCCGATCTTTACTTTTCCGCCCCAGTAGTTGGGGTTGCTCGTCATGACGAACGTGTTACCCGGGCTCCAGCTGGAGAACTTGAAGGGGCCGGTGCCGTCAGGTGTCTTGGCCACGGTCCCCGCCGTGATGGCCTTGGTGGACAACATCGACAGGTTGACCGATGTAAGCCCGTCCAGGATCGAGGTGTCCGGCTGGCTCAGCTCGAACTGGACGCTGTAGGTCCCTGTTGCCACGATCTTTTTTACATTGGCGAGGTACGACGCCGAAGCGTCGCCGGTTTTTGGCGCCAACGCACGCTCAAGCGACGCCACGACGTTGGCGGACGTGAAGGTAGTGCCGTCGTCAAAGGTCACCCCCTGGCGGAGCTGGAAGGTGAGGAGCTTGTTGCCGTCGCTATAAGCCCATTTCGTGGCCAGGTCGGGGACTAGCTGGAGACTGCCGTTGTACTGGACGAGCTGGTCGTAGATCACCCCCAACGTCTGGAAGTCCAAGAAGTTGGTGACGATGTCGGGGTCGAGTTTCTGCACGCTCGATGTGTCGGCAACGACCAGGGTCGAGCCGGACGCCTGGGCCGCTGCGACTTGGCTGGGGACCAAGGTCCCGAGCCCGACGAGCAGGCTGGCACTCATGGCTACCGCTGCGGCGCCGCGGCAAGCTCTTTTGCTGCTCCGTCTTGCCCGGACGGGACCTCTGTCAGCGACCATTGGACACCTCCGATCCGAGTCGCACCTCCAACGGTGCGAACTGGCTGCTTTTATACCACTGCATATTGGTCCGGTCAAATATGCTTTGTCCCGGCTAGACAGCTTTCGACTCATAGTTGTGGTGGGACAATCAAAATGGTCAGGACACTTGGTGGTAAAGGCAATCAGAGCAATGAGTTGATAGGACCTTTAGTGATTGGTACGATCCAATGGTGGGGTTCGGGCGCGGCTGCTCAGGCCGCCAGCGACTGAGACAGCTCGGGTTGCGTGTCGCCGACGGCGGCGGAAAGGAACCGGTACGGGGTGAGCACCAATAGAGCGCACCGAACGGTGTTAGAGCTGCCGGACGGACCGGGCCAGGCCAAACATCAGGCCGTTCGCGACGCGCTCGTCACGCTCATCCGCGAGCTCCCAGCGGGTGCGGGCATGCCGACGGAGCGCGAATTGAGCGACCGCTTCGGCGTGTCGCGCGGGACGGTTCGCCAAGCGCTCGACCGGCTCGAGGCCGAACAACGGGTGCACCGCCACCAGGGCCGGGGCACCTTCGTCGCCAAGCCGAAGATGGACCACTTGCTCGAGCTCACCAGCCACAGCGAGCACATCCGCTCCCGGGGCATGGAACCGGCGTCCCGCCTGATCGGAGTTCGGCGGGTGCCCGCGGAGGCCGACATAGCAGGCATGTTGGCACTAGGCGAGGGAGACGAGATCCTCCAGATCGAGCGAGTACGCCTGGCGGACGCCGAGCCGGTGGCAGTGGAGGTGCTGTACCTCGATGCCAGGCGTTTTGACGATGTGGCCGCTCTGCTCGGCGAGTCCCAGTCGTTGTACCAGTTGCTGCGCGCCCGCTACGGCGTCGAACTGGCGTGGGCCGAGGAAACGATCGAGGCCGTCGTCGCCCCTGAACGCGAGGCCTCCTTGCTCGGGATTGCAAATGGCGGCCCGGTGCTGCTGCTCTGCCGGCAGAGCTTCGACCCCATCGGCAGACCGATCGAGTTCGTCCGTTCCCTTTACCGCGCCGACCGTTTCCGCTTCCGTACTCGCCTGCAGCCGCCGGCACCAACGGCGGCCCGGCTCCCCCCACAGACCCGCCTCCGCCTGGCGACACCGGCCGACGCTCCGGGTGTCGCCCGCGTCTTTGTCGCCGCATGGCGGGCTGGCTATCCAGGGATCGTGGACCAACCGGTCCTCGACGCGCTCGACGAGGAGGAAATCGCCGACTGGCTGAGGACCCTCACCTCATCCAACGGCCCGACAACTTGGCTCGTGGAGTCTGTGGACGGCGACATCCTGGCGTTCTCCCGCCATGGCGAGGACCCCTTGGACAGCCGGCGAGGCCACATCTACTCGCTGTACGTGGCACCATCCATGAGCGGCCATGGGATCGGTAAGGCGCTCATCGACCACGACCTCCAGCTTCTGTCCGAGCGGGGGCTCAGTACCGTCACGTTGTGGGTGTTCGAGCAGAACCACGCTGCCCAAAGCCTCTATGGCTCTTTCGGTTTCGTCCCCGATGGCGCTCGCCGAGTCGAGCCGGAGTACGGCGCCCAGGAGATCCGCCTTCGCCGATCCCCGGCTCCGGCCGGGTCGTCCGGCACTGGGTCGTCTGGCACTTGGTCGTCCGGCACTGGGTCGTCCGGCACTTCATCGTCCGGCACTTCGTCGTCCCGCCCTGGGTCGTCCGGCACTGCGTGAGGAGCCCCTTGACAGGCCAGCTCTCGTTCGACGTCCGCAGCCGCGGCCCGCTGACCAGCTCGCCCGCGGTTGACAGCCTGCGCGGTTA
Source organism: Acidimicrobiales bacterium (assembly GCA_035509995.1). Classification (GTDB taxonomy): domain Bacteria; phylum Actinomycetota; class Acidimicrobiia; order Acidimicrobiales; family Palsa-688; genus Fen-671. The sequence goes on from DATKHZ010000083.1 coordinate 4,381, forward strand.
CCTGACGGACTTGGTGTCTGACGGCTTCCCTCCCGGCGTGTCCCTCGCCGTCGTCGACGTCGAAGGTACCGCGCTCGAGGCCTTCGGCGGCTACGCCTGCACTTACGGGGAGATCGTGCCGACCACCGCCGAGACTTCGTACGACCTCGCCTCGCTGACCAAGGTGGTCTGCACCGTCACCTTGACTTTGATCGCCCAGCAGCGAGGCATGTTGGACCTTGACGACCCGGTCGCCAAATGGCTCTCTGGCTATCCGCAGGAGCGCACAACACTCTGGCACCTGGTCACTCACATTTCAGGGCTCGTCGACCATCGGCCGTTCTACGAGACGTGCACGGGGCGCTCCGAGATCAAAGCCGCGGTCTTGGCCGAGGGGAGGGAGGCCGCGCCGGGGACCGACGTGCGTTACTCGGACCTCAATTACATGCTCCTCGGGTGGGTTCTGGAGGCCTGTTTCGGCCAAGACCTCGATGCTGCCTTCGCTACAGAGGTAGGGGTGCCGCTCGGGCTTGCGCGGACGAGGTTCCGTCCGCCAGCGGCTGAGCGAAGGCTGACCGCGGCCACTGAGCTGGACGGGGACCAGCGGAGCACGCCTGGCCTGGTCTGGGGCGAGGTCCATGACGGCAACGCCTACGCCCTTGGCGGTGTGGCCGGCCACGCAGGTTTGTTCGCCCCCCTTTCTGAGCTGGCTCGTTTTGTCCAGGTCCTGCTCGCACCGGAGCTGGCCAAGGTGCTCTCCGCCGAGACGGTAACCCGCATGACTGATCGCCAAGCCGGGCACGGTGAAGACGTGCGGGGGATCGGCTGGCGGCTCGAGCCCCGAGAATGGGGGCATTGGCCTGACAGGACGATCTGGCACACCGGCTTCACGGGCACCTCGCTGCTGGTCGCACCTGCTAGGGGCGCCGCCGTCGTGCTGCTCACCAACAGCATTCATCCCCACCGCCGCCTTGAGGACCAGGCCGCGGTCAGAGCCCAAGTCCACCAGCTTGTGGCCGAGGTACTCCGATGACTCGGGCCGCCGCGATCAGGGCCCGAGCCCGCCGGCTCGTGGCCGGGCCACTCCGATGACTCGGGCCGACGGCGCTGGGCCGGCCGATCTCGGCCTTTTGACCACCGAGGAGGTGCGCCCCGAACTCGACGACCTTGACCTTCTCAGCGCTTCCGAGCTGGTCTCCGTGATGGCCGCCGATTCCCGCCGCGCCACGGACGCAGTCGCCGCCGCCGCACCTGCCATCACGTCCGCCGTCGCGCTGGTGTACCAGCAGCTAAGGGCAGGAGGGCGGCTGGTATACGTGGGTGCCGGGACCGCGGGCCGTCTAGCCGTCCTGGACGTAGCCGAGCTTGGCCCCACCTTTGGCGTGCCCGAGGGGGTCGCAGAGGCCCTGATTGCAGGCGGGGACGTGGCCTTGCGTCACGCCGTGGAAGGTGCCGAAGACGACCGAGCTGCCGGCGCTGCCGCGGTCGGTCCGCTTGAGCTGGGCGAACACGACGTCGTCATCGGGGTTTCGGCCAGCGGCCGCACACCCTACGTCCTGGGCGCGCTCGAGCGGGCACGAGCTTGTGGAGCCGCGACGATCGGGCTGGCCTGTAACCGGGCGACGCCTCTGACCGCGGTCGCCGACCTTGTCATCGAGGTGGTCGTCGGCGGAGAGATTGTCGCCGGCTCGAGCCGGCTCAACGCCGGCACCGCCCAGAAGATCACCTTGAACACCATCTCTACCTCGGTCATGGTGCTGCTCGGCAAGACCTACGGCAACCTCATGGTGGACGTGCGGGCAACGAACACAAAGCTGCGCGACCGAGCCGTCCGGATCGTCCAAGCCGTCACCGGGGTAAGCCCGGACCGAGCCTTCCAAGCTCTCGAGATCACCAGTTGGAACACCAAGCTCGCCAGTTTGGTGGCGGCGACAGGTATGGACGTCGCCACGGCCGAGTCGGCTTTGGACGCGGCCGACGGCCGCCTCCGCCAAGCCCTGTCCCAGTCCGGCGCTGGCCCAGCCAATGACCCCGGCGATGACAATGTCGCCACCCCCAGTCTCGCCGCCGGCATCGGCATCGGCACTTTTGCCACTGGCAGTCTCGCCGCCGGAAGTCTCGCCGCCGGCATCGCGGCTGTCGCCGGCAGTGGCAGTGTTGTTGCTCCCGCCACTACAGCAGCCCCGACCTCGTCCCGCTCGCGGCCGCTAAGTTCTGCAAAGCGCCTCGGGGTGGCCGCCGCCCTGGTCGACGGCGCCCTGGTCGCCGGGGACGTGGCCATCGACGAGGGCTTGATCGTGGCCGTCGGACTGGCGGGCGGCGGCTCGGGCATCGCCGCACCAGGTTTTGTCGACCTCCAGGTCAACGGCTACTCGGGGGTAGACGTAGCTAGCGCGTCCATCGAAGACCTGGAGTCGATGGGCGCTGCTTTGGTGCGCGACGGTGTGCTGGCTTACCAACCGACCCTGATCAGCGGTGACCCCGAGGTGACCGAGGCGGCGGTGGCCCGCGTCACCAATGTCGAGCGCCGCCGGCAGCTCTCTGGGCCCAGCTTGGGGGCCTCCGTCCTCGGCGCCCACCTCGAAGGACCGTTCCTGTCGTCCAGCCGGGCGGGGACGCACCCGGTCGACCGGCTGCAGGCGCCCGATCTAGAGCTCGCGCGAAGGCTCCTCTCCGCCGGCCACGTGACGATGGTGACCCTGGCGCCGGAGTTGCCGGGAGCGATCGAGCTCACAAGTTGGCTAACAGGCCGAGGCATCGTGGTGTCCCTTGGCCACAGCGCGGCAAGCGCCGCCCAGGCTGCGGCGGCGGTCGACGCGGGGGCGTCAGTGGTGACCCATCTGTACAACGGAATGGCCCCGATCTCGGCGCGTGCGCCCGGGCTGGCCGGTCTTGCCCTTACCGACGCCCGGGTCCGGGTGCAGCTGATCTCGGACGGGGGCCACGTCGCCGACGAGCTGATCCGGCTCGCTTTCATGGCGGCGCCCGGCAGGTGTTCCCTGGTCAGCGACGCAACCAGCCTGAGCGGTGCCGGAGCGCGTGGGCGCACGCTCGGCGACGTGCCCATCACTTTGGTCCAGGGTGTGGCCCGCCGCGCAGACGGGACTATCGCTGGCGGCGCATCGACGCTCCTCGAAGCCGTTCGGCGACTGGCATCGCTATCGCTCGGACTGACGACCGCGCTGGCAGCGGTCACTGAGCTCCCGGCTCGCGTACTCGGCCGGCACGACATTGGCCATCTGCGTCCCGGGGGAGCGGCCAACCTGGTGGTCCTGGACGACAGCCTCGCTCTGCGACAAGTTGTTATCAACGGCGTGCCTGCTGCCGGTTATTAACCTCGAGACAGCCGGCTGTGACGCTGGGTGACGCCCTCCCGAGTGGACCACGCAGTGCGCGCGACGAGGGGGTGTGCCGACCACCCGTGATGCGCCGGGCTGCTGCGCCCGGTCCTCCGTTAGCGGCGGAGCGTTTCTATGCTCCAAGGAATGTCGATAGAAGGTAAGTACGAGCCAAGTCCGCAGCGGCGTGTGAGGGACCAGGTGGAGGAATACGAGCGCTCGGGCGGCCAGCGAGCGAACACTCTGCTTGACACTGGCCTGCCCGTCGTGATCGTAACGACGCGCGGGCACCGGTCCGGCAACGTTCGTAAATTCGCGCTCATGCGCGTTGAGCATGACGGGCAGTACGCGCTCGTCGCGTCCAAGGGTGGCGCTCCCGAACATCCGCTGTGGTACTACAACCTGAAGGCTGACCCGACCGCGGTCATGGTCCAGGACGGTGCGCAAGCCTTCGATTTCGAAGTGCGTGAAGTCGATGGCGAAGAACGGGCAGTTTGGTGGGACAGAGCCGTGGCCGCCTACCCGCCTTATGCCGTGTACCAAACCAAAACCGATCGGAAGATACCGGTTTTTGTTGCCACGCGCCGCCCCTGAACCGATCTAGCTGATCAGGGCCCTGCGCCGCCCTCTAGGGCCAGAGCTACCGGAGAATTGCTCGGGGGCCAGCAATTGGGCGGACCCGTCCGACGGACGCGGTCCGTGCCGCGGCCGCACTGCTCACCCAAAATAATTCCCTTGGATCCTTGACTCGTCGAACATACGTTTGGTAGAGTAGGCGAAGCGCTCGGGACCGGCCTTGACGGTCTCCTCCTAAAAGTTGAGTTCTTGCTGTTGGAGGAGGTGGCATGTCGAGCGCTGTCCTGTCTGCTGCCACGGCTGCTTCCTTCCGCCGGGCCTGCGCCGGCTTCGAGCCCGAGCTGCTGAGCGGCGCCGACTGCGCGGCGCTGGCCGAAGAGCTGGCCGCGACAGAAAAGGCCTGTGGCGCGGCTCGTCTGTTAGCAGCAGCTCGCGCTGTTGCCTGCGGTGCTCATAAAGAGCGCGGCTTCAACGACGGGGCTGGGTGGATGGCCCGCCAGGTGGGTGGCACCACCGGCCAGGCCCGCCAAGGCCTGGAGACCGCGGCCAGGTTGAAGAACTGTCCTGCCACCAAGGAGGCTCTCTTGTCCGGAGAGGTGTCCCTGGCCCAGGCCGCAGAGATCGTCAAAGCCGAGTCAGAGACGCCTGGTGCTGAGGCCGAGCTGCTCCCGGTGGCAAAGCGCTCAGACCTGGGCCAGCTCCGCGACAAGGCCCGCGAGCACCGCCAAGGCGGTACCGATGTGAATGACCTCCATCGCCAGCAGCTGGCCGCCCGGCACTTCCGCCATTGGCGCGACGACCTCGGCATGGTCCGCTTCACGGGTGCTCTCCCGCCCGAGACGGGAGTGCCCTTCGTCAACCGCATCGAACTGGCAGCCGAGCGTGCCCGGCGAGCCGTCCAGCAAGCCGGCGGGGAGCCCGAACGCTTCGAGGCCTACGCCGCCGACGCTCTTGTGGCAATGGCGACGGGCGAAGGCCCTGCGCGTTCGGCGCGGGCGGACCTGGTCATCGTCTGTGACATCTTTGCCTGGAGGCGCGGCCACACCCACCCCGGTGAGGTGTGCCAGGTCATCGGCGGTGGGCCCATCCCTGTGGAGCTCGCCCATGAACTGGCCAAGGACGCCTTCTTGAAGGCTGTCCTGCACGACGGCGTTGCCATACACACCATCAAGCACTTCGGGCGCCACTTCCCAGCAGAGCTACGCACCGCTTTGGACCTTGGCCCGGTGCCGGCTTTCACAGGCGCCCAGTGCGCCGAGTGCGGGAGCCGCTTCGGCCTCGAGTACGACCACATCAACCCGGTAGCCAACGAGGGCGAGACTTCCCTGTCCAACATCCAGGCCCTCTGCTGGGACGACCACCAGGCCAAGACCGAACGAGACCGCCAAGCCGGTCT
>DATKHZ010000084.1:0-3044 GCA_035509995.1 Acidimicrobiales bacterium
GCGTCGACACCCGAGTACCAGGCCTACCACGACAACGAGTGGGGGTTGCCGGTCGGCGACGACAACCGGGTGTTCGAGAAGCTATGTCTTGAAGGTTTCCAGGCCGGTCTTTCCTGGCTTACTGTCTTGCGAAAGCGCGAAAGTTTCCGGAGGGCGTTTGCGTTCTTCGACCCGCGCGTTGTTTCTCGTTTCGATGACGCCGATATCGCCCGGCTGCTTGATGACCCGGGTATTATCCGCCATCGCGGCAAGATCGTCGCGACGATAGCCAACGCGCAGGCCACCATGCGCCTCTCCGCGCAAGGTATTTCCCTCGCTGCTCTTGTATGGAGGCACGAGCCGGGCGCCCGCCGAGCGCCCAAGGCCGCGAGCGATCTACCAGCCTCGACCCCTGAGTCGAAAGCCCTCTCCGCCGAGCTGCGCCGTCAGGGTTTCCGTTTCGTCGGGGAGACCACAGTGTATGCCTCGATGCAGTCGCTCGGCCTCGTCAACGACCACCTCGAAGGTTGCCACCGTCGAGCTTTAACGGAATTGGCGCGCGCCAGCTTCGACGTCCCGGGTTGACCGCCCCGGCTCTGTGCCGCCGGAACATCGAAACCTAGCGTTGAGTGTGTTGTACGGAACGGCGAGCTCGCGCCTCTTGTTCATCGTGGATGGTCGAGCGGCGATCTCGGGCGACAGCATGGTGCGCCCTCCGGGCCAAGATTGGCCCGAGGGGCGTGTCGTGCGTTTGGCAGACCTGGCGGGCAGCTATTCCCCCAGGGTTACCAAGGTGGACGAGGACCACGTACTTGGGCTGGCCGAAGTGCTCGACCGGCTCCCCCCCGTGGTGGTGGACGAGCGGACGATGAAAGTGATCGACGGTGTACACCGGGTCGAAGCGTCCCGAAGGATGGGCCGGACCGAGATCAGGGCGCTTTTGTTCTCGGGCAGCGAGACCGACGCGTTCGTCGTTGCGGTCCAGGCCAACGTCAGGCACGGAAAGCCTCTCAGCCGCAGCGAACGGCAGTCGGCCGCTGGGACACTCCTTCGCAGGTCCCCGGACCGGTCCGACCGCTGGGTGGCAGAAGTTTGCGGGCTCTCCCATTCCACGGTGTCCCGCATACGTCAGGCTGCTGAGGCGTTAGGGCCCGTAGTGCCGGGAGTAAGGACCGGTCGGGACGGGCGGCGCAGGCCGGTCGACCCCGCAGCCGGCCGGGCGGCCATCGCCAGAGCCCTGGCAGAGGGGCCTGCAAGCAGCTTCCGGCAGGTAGCCGAAACTGCCGGCGTGGCGCCTTCGACCGCGCACCGCGCGGCCGCTGCGGTCCGCAGGTTGCGGAGAGAGCCTCTAGAGCGCCCCGCACCGTCCGCATCTCCGCTTTCCCCGGTCCTTCTTCTGGACATTGGGGCCCTGCACCCAGCTGATGTCCCGTTGGGCCATATTTACGAAGTTGCAGACGAGCTCAGGCGAAGGGCGCGGACCTGCTTGGAACTGGCTGAAGCCCTGGAGAGGCGGGCCCGGGCTTGCCGACCGGCCAGGTCGGGCCATGAGCCGTCGGCCCTAGTGGACCACGCTCTCGAACCCGTTGCCGAAGCAAGCGAAGCCGGCCGACGACGGTGAACGCAACGGCCCACCCACCACTTGTCGCGCGGTCCTGAGAGCGTTTGCCGGGTTGGCCCGCCGCAACAGCTCGCCATGCAAGGCGATCATCAGTTCCGCGGACCCCGCATCGGACACAGGGCTCACGCTTGCGACGACGGAGGTCGCACCGGCCCCGGTGAGGAGGCGGCTCAGCCCGATCCCGCTGGCATCGGCCATGCCACTGTTGCAGCAGGACAATATGACGAGGCGGGCGGCCTTGGTGGCCTGAGCCAGCTCGTCGCCGGTCATCGGACCGTCGCTCAGCCGGATAGAGGAGAGCAGCGGGTTGTCGCCGCGGAAGACGCCATGGGCGGCGACATGGACGACGTCGGCGCAGCTCATGGCAGCCTTGGCGGCGCCTATGCTCGCTTGGGCACCTTTCAGGACGCTGGAACTGCCCTGCCACAGGGCGCTCACGGCTTCGGCCTCCTCCTCGGCATAGCGCAGGTCTGGCCCTGCCACGGTGAGCACCCTGAGCTCCGCCGGCGGGAAATACTTGGTAGGCCGTAGCGCAGCGTCAGCGGACGTGGCGATGACCAATGTTGCCGCGGCCAGGTCCGGCAGCAACGCCCATGGCGTCGATGCGACCGGCCCATCAGCGACGACGATGACCTCGTCGGCGCGCGGGAGGACCAAGGGGTCAAGCACGAGGTCTTGGACAGTGTTCCCCGCGGCCCCGAGTACTTCCAAAGCACCGACGGGCGGGCTCGTGACCAGAGCCGCCTGCAGGGCCAGTCGCAGGCTGGCGACAGCGTGGCTCACTTCGGAGAGGGACGCCAACTCGACCAGCCGGCACTCGCCGCGGTAAAGCACAACCGCGACGAGGCGTTTATCGACCGGCGCGAACTCAACGAGAAGCTTGTCACCTAAGGCCTCGGAGATCCGTTCGACGCTGAACGTCCGCCGCCCGAAGGTACGGAGGCCGGTTGCATGCCGGCTTCGCCGTCGGACCACCTCCTCGAGCACTGACTGCCGCCGGCGAAGGGCAGTTGTCACCTTCACGTTGGCGGGTTCGCGCGCCAGGAGGGTCATCACGTCTCGCAGTGACGCCAGCGAGGCGTCCATCTCAGGGTCCTCAACACGGCCGGCGGGGTCGGTCTGCTGCGCGCCGCGTACGGTTTCCATCCACCACAGCGCTCGGGAGGGCTGACCGGTGGCCCTGGACAGGTCGACCCCCAGCGCCATGACTTCGCCTGCACGTCCTGCGGCAGCCGCGCGGAGCTCGATCGAGCCCAGCGTGGCCTGGTAGGCCAGCAGGGCCCGCAGGCCAGAGACCAAAGCCCGTTCGGCACTCTGGTGGTCGCCCGCAGCCAATTGCCAGCGTGCCTGGCAGAGCCGTGCCCCGAGCCGGTGCAGAGGCAGCATTCTTGCCACACCGGGGAGCAATTGGTCGAGGATGTACCTGGCGGCGTCAAGCCTGCGC
>DATKHZ010000085.1:0-2990 GCA_035509995.1 Acidimicrobiales bacterium
CGGGCGCCCTGGTGCCCATCCAACCTCGCGGCACCAAACGGCCGCTTTTCTGCGTGCACGGTGGCGCCGGTACCATCCTCCTCTTCCAGCCCCTGGCCCGCCGGTTAGGGCCTGACCAGCCGTTGTACGGCCTTCAGGCGGTGGGCCTCTACGGTGGCGAGGCACCCCAGCGCAGCGTGCGCGCCATGGCCGAGCGGTACGTGCGCGAGATGCGCAGCGTTCAGCCAGGCGGCCCCTACCGCGTCGCTGGCTATTGTTTCGGGGCCCTCGTCGCCTATGAGATGGCCTGCCAGCTCAAAGCCGCCGACGAGTGGACCGAGCTCCTGATTTCTTTCAACGGCCCGAGCCCGTCCTACATCGCTCGCTACCGGCCCCTGTTCGACCGGGAGGGTGCCCTCCGCGACGAGCATGGCGAGACGGTCGAGCGAGCCCGTCGTCGAAAGCCCTCACTCGGCAGTGACTTGCGGCACCAGCTCGTCGGCGACGGCACCGTCGCCGAGCGGTTGAGCCGCACCGGTGCCGAGGCCTACCGACGAGCCCGCCGTGAGGCCGCCAGCCGGGCCCAACGGGCCCGGCTGGAGCTGTACCTGAGCCTGGGGCGGCCGTTGCCCGATAGCCTCCGGGAGAACTCCAATTTCCAGCGCATCGCCAAACGAGCCCAGGACGCCTACCGCCCGCGCCCCTTCCCCGGCGGCATGCTGGTCGTCAGCGGCCAGGGCCTCTATCACAGCGACGACCTGGGCTGGTCCGAACATGCCCTCGGCTTCGTCGAGGCCTTCTTGGTGCCGGGGCGCCAGCCGGTACCTCGGCGCACCATGGCCGAGCCTTGGATAGGCGCCGTGGCGGAGCGCATCGGCGCTGCCCTGGACGCCCTGGAGCCTTCCTGATCCCGCTTCGGCTAAGCGCTCAGGCCCTGGGCTCGGTGCCACCCGCCAGGCGCCGGCTGATCAGCTCGACACGCGCCTCACTACGGTTGACGTCGGGGCCCTGAGCGTCCAGCAGAGCCAGCCGGTCGGCCTCCGCCTCCCCGGCCGCAGACTTGTCGGCGGCAGCGAGGCGAGCCTCAAAGCCCTCCTTGACAAGTTTTTCGGCCTCCTCGACCAGGGCAGCCACCATCTCGTCCTCGGGCACGACGCGGACTATCTCGCCCCTGATGAACAGGTGCCCCCGATGCTTCCCAGCCGCGATCCCGAGGTCTGCCGAGCGGGCTTCGCCCGGCCCATTGACAACGCAACCCATGACGGCGACCTGCAGCGGGATTTCCCGGGACTCCAACGCCGCCTGAGCCTCTTGTGCCACTTTGTACACGTCGATCTCAGCGCGCCCACAAGAGGGACAGGCGATTAGGTCGACGTTGCGCCGTTCCCGCAGCCCAAGGGACTCGAGCAGGGTCCGGCCGGCCTTAGCTTCAACGACGGGGTCGGTCGTAAGCGAGTAACGGATCGTGTCCCCAATACCCTCCATGAGGAGGGTGCCAATCCCGGCTGTCCCCTTGACGATGCCGGCGGGCGGCGGGCCCGCCTCGGTGAGGCCCAGGTGGAGCGGGTGGTCGACCTGCTCGGAAAGTTGCCGGTAGGCCTCGACCATCAGGGGCACCCGGGACGCCTTCACCGATATCTTCACATTGTCGAAGCCGACCTCGGCGAACAGGGCGAGCTCGTGCTGAGCCGATTCCACCATCGCCTCAGGCGTCGCGCCCCCGTACTTGTCGTAAAGGCGTTTGTCCAGAGACCCCGCATTGACACCGATCCGGACCGGGATCCCCCGGTCCTTGCACTCCCTTGCCACGAGCTTGATCTCGTCGGGCTTGCGGAGGTTGCCGGGGTTGAGGCGAAGGCAGTCGACTCCGGCCTCGATCGCTGCAAGAGCCATCTCGACATGGAAATGAATGTCCGCCACGATCGGCACCGGGCTACGGGGCACGATGCGAGCAAGGCCCTCCGCGGCCTCGCGCTCGTTGCAGGTGCAGCGCACGATGTCGGCGCCGACCGCCTTGAGTGCATAAATCTGAGCCAGCGTGCCTTCAACATCGGCCGTCTTCGTGGTGGTCATCGACTGGACGCTGATCGGTGCGTCCCCTCCCACCGGGACGGCACCCACCATGATCTGGCGCGTCTTCTTGCGCGGGTAACGCTCCACGGCCACTTTTCCTCCGTCGCTCTCCGCAGCCAGGCTACAACCTCGCGCGTGGGTCGCCGGCAAGGCGGGTTCAGCTCAGCAGGTCGCGCAGGTCGAGGAACAGCGACGACACGCCATAGAACAGGATCAGGGCCACCATCGCGTATGCCACGGGCATTATCTTGGTGATGTCGGCGTGGTAGGGGCGTTTCGTGCGGAGGCTGCGCACCTTTTCGTAGAGGGCAATGGCCACGTGGCCACCGTCAAGAGGGGGCAACGGGACAAGGTTGAAGATCCCGACGAAGATATTGATGATTATTAGTAGGTACAGCACTTCGGACCAGCCGATTTGAGTCGCGTCGTTGGCTAGCACCACCACTTCCACCGGCGAGGCGAAGCGGACCGCTTTCGGGCTATCAGCAGCCTTCTTGTTCCCGATCATGTTCAGGTAGCTGCCCACGTCCGCCACCCGGCTGCCGAGACGGCTGACCGATGTCACCGCAGTCGACCCGAAGGTGGTCCCCGCGTGCTCGACCGAGCCGATAAGGCCGAAACGCACCGGGCCAGCCTCGATCCCGAGAAGCCCGGTTGGTTTGGCATAGACGGGCTTTTTGGACCCTGAGACAAGGATCTTGGCGCCGTTGGCAAGGACGGTTGAGGTCACGAAATTACGCCCGCCCCTGTCTATGGTGAGCGTGACCCTTTGGTCGGGACGCGCTCGCAGGTAGTCAACGAGGCCGTTCCAGCTGGCAAAACGCTGCCCATTGACTGCCACTATGCGGTCTCCGGACTGCAACCCGGCCAGCTGTGCGGGCGTTTTCCCGGACGCAAAGTCGTAAAGGGAGATCTGGTCGTTGGATGGCGGGACCGCG
>DATKHZ010000086.1:0-5793 GCA_035509995.1 Acidimicrobiales bacterium
GCTCGTGACCATTGCGACTCCTGGCCGGCCCGTGACTTGTGCGTACCCCTCGGCCATATGGCCAGCACCTTGTTCGTGGCGCACGAGCACGTGACGTATCGGCGAGTCGAGGATGGGGTCATAGGCCGGGAGGATGGCGCCGCCCGGCAGGCCGAAAATGACCTCGGTGTGCTCCATCTCGAGGCTCTTTATTAGGGCTTGCGCCCCGGTCAACTGCATCGGCGCCTCACTGTCGTCTCGTTGGCTGCTGGCGAACTCGCTGGGAAAACAAAACGACCTCCCGTCTGGGAGGCCGTTCGACGCACGCGTTTGCTGAACGCGAGCGTCAGGTAAGTACTACGGAGATCAGGATTGTCGCGCTGGCAGTAGCGTGGGGTATTGCCGTGCCCGCTGACGCAACTGCCATCCCGCTCATCATGCCACAGCACGCCTATTTACTGCAACTAATTGCGGCGCGGTTACCATGCGGCAGTGGCTTTGCTCTCCCCGCCTGGTGCGGAAGGCTTCGACGACCTCGACGAACTGTGGCTGCGCTCGCGGCCGGGGGTCAAGTGGGCGCGTGCTGACGACGGGGTGCTGCCGGGCTGGGTCGCCGACATGGACTTCCCTGCGCCTGGCCCGGTTGTCGAGGCTCTTGTACGGCTCGCCGCGGGCGGTGACCTCGGGTACCCGACGGGCACCGAGGTAGACCTCCTCGAGGAGAAATGGGCAGCCCGGATGGCTGCGAGGTACCTCTGGGATCCCGCCCCCGGGCAGTTGCGGGCCCTGTCGGGCACGGTCCAAGCGGTTCACGCCCTGCTAGACCTTGCCAGCTCGCCTGGGGACGGTGTGCTAATGCTTACGCCCGCGTACCCCAGCTTCGTGAGCATGCTGGAAGAGATGGGCCGGCGGCTCCTGCCCGTCCCGGCAGTGCCGGCTGCGGCCAATTGGGCCTTCGACTTGGACGCTGCCGCCGCAGCGGCCCATGAGGCGAAGGTCCTCCTGCTCGTGAACCCCCACAACCCGACGGGCCGCATGCTGGGCCGCGCTGAGCTATCGGCGTTCGGTGAACTGGCAGAACGCAACGACTTGCTCGTGATCTCGGACGAGATCCACGCCGACCTGGCACTGTCCGAGCTGGCCCACGTCCCGTTCGCATCGCTGTCGGAGGACCTCGCAGCCCGGACCGTCACCCTTTACTCCGCCAGCAAGGCTTACAACCTCGGAGGCATGGGCTGCGCACTGGCCCACATCGGCGCTCCCGACTTGGCGCGCCAGCTGACGAAGCTGCAGCCCACCTTGGGCCGGGTCAGCATCGCGGCCGTCGCGACCACGCTTGCGTCGTGGTCTCCCGAGGGGGACGCCTGGCTCGAGCGCTGCCTAGCCCGGCTGCGTGGGAACCGGGACCTGCTGGGGCACTGGCTCGGGGCTTCCGCCGCCGGCGGTTGTGCCGGGGTGCAGGGCTACCTCCCCGAGGCCACTTACCTGTCCTGGCTGGACTTCCGCGGCGCAGGGCTCGGCGACGACCCGGCTGAGTGGTTGCTCTCGGAGGCGAGGATCATGCTGAGCGCCGGGCCAGGGTTCGGGCCGGGCGGGGCCGGCTTCGCCCGGCTCAATTTCGCCACCACCCCTGCGATCCTGAGCGAGATGCTGAGCCGCACCGCCGCCGCTCTAGGCAGGCGTGCCGTCAGTGGGGAGAAGTCCCCTCTCGGCTAGTTCGCCTCGCAAAGCTTCCGGCGATGTAAAGACAACTGCGGGGATGCCGAGCGTGCCGGCGGCCGCCGCGTTTTCCGGGCGGTCGTCGATGAACAGGACCTCCTCGGGCTGGAGGCCCAGCCGCTCGAGGGCCCGCTCGAAGTACTCCGGGGCCGGCTTGATCACGCCTTCAAGGCCCGAAATGAAGTAGCCGTCGAACCACGCGAGGAAATCGTAGAGCTCGATGCGCCGCTCCCAGTTTTCGCGTTCCATGTTGCTGAGCGCGTAGCACGGCACCCCCGACGCCTTCAGCTCGGCGAAGAGGTCCACGCTGCCCTGGATGACGCCGCTTATCATTTCTTCGGCACGCTCACCCCACGCGTCGATCAGGTCCGCGTACTCTGGGAACTTGGCCCGTCGCTGAGCACAGGCCTCCGAGATGCTCTGGCCCCGGTCCTGTTCGGCATGCCAGGCCGGCGTGCAGACGTTGGCGAGGAAGTCCTCCATGCCCGCCACGTCGTCACCAAATAGCTTTCGATAGAGGTAACGGGGGTCCCAGTCGAGGAACACACCGCCCAGGTCCAGGAGAACTGCGCTCGGCTTGGATTGGCCGGGGGTACCCACTAGGGCTCGGTGACTGCGCCCTTTTCGGCACCGGTGACCAACCGGGCGTACTTGGCGAGCACCCCATGTGTGTAGCGCGGTTCGGGCAGCTTCCAGTTCTGTTTGCGCGCTGCGATGTCTGACGGGACGACGTTCAGGTCGATCTTCCGGCTTGGCACATCGATCGTGACCTTGTCGCCGTCGGCCACAAATGCGATCGGGCCGCCGTCGACAGCTTCCGGCGCGACGTGGCCGATACAAAACCCATGAGTACCCCCGCTGAAGCGCCCATCGGTGATCAGCGCGCAGTCACCACCTCGTCCGGCACCTTTCATGGCGCCCGTGACGGCAAGCATCTCGCGCATGCCGGGCCCCCCTTTGGGCCCTTCGTAGCGGATCACCACCACGGTCCCCGGTCCGATGTGCCCGGCCAGGATCGCTTCGAGAGCCGCCTGCTCGCCGTCGAAGACGCGGGCAACACCCTCGAAGTGCTCGAAGTCGAGCCCGGCAACCTTCACGACCGCTCCCGCAGGAGCGAGCGAACCCCAAAGGATCGCGAGACCGCCGTCTGCGTGGAGCGGGTTAGCCAAGGGATGGACAACCTTCCCGTCGGGCGCCGGTGGGTTCAGAGCGGCGAGGTTCTCGGCCAAGGTCCTGCCCGTCACGGTCAGGCAGCCCCCGTGCAGGAGCCCGGCGTCCAGCAGCTCTTTCATGACAACGGGGAGGCCCCCTATGCGGTCGAGGTCGACCATGTGGTAGAGCCCATGGGGTTTCATATCCGCGATGTGGGGGACTTTCCTGCCGACCCGGTCGAAGTCGTCGAGCGAGAGGTCGACCTGCGCTTCGTGGGCGATCGCCAGCAGGTGGAGCACGGCGTTCGTCGACCCACCGAGAGCCATGACGACTGCGATCGCGTTTTCGAAAGCGTCCTTGGTCATGATCTGGCGCGGACGGATGCCCATTTCGAGCAGCTTGACCACGGCCTTGCCCGACTCGTAGGCGTAGTCGTCGCGCCTCCGGTCGACGGCCGGTGCGGTCGAACTACCGGGAAGGGCCATGCCCAGAGCCTCGGCGGCCGAAGCCATCGTGTTGGCGGTGAACATGCCGGCGCAGCTGCCCTCCGTCGGGCATGCCCGGTGCTCGATGAGCGAAAGCTCTGCGTCCGTGAGCTTGCCGACCGCGTGCGCTCCCACCGCCTCGAAGACGCTGACTATGTCGAGCGCCTCCCCGTGATCGCCCCGTCCGGGCAGGATCGTCCCTCCGTAGAGGAACACCGCCGGCAGGTTGAGCCGGGCAGCGGCCATGAGCATCCCGGGCAATGACTTGTCACAACCGGCGAACGTCGCAAGAGCATCGAAGCGTTCCGCATGCATCATCGCCTCCACCGAATCTGCGATGATCTCCCGGCTCACCAAGGAGGCCCGCATGCCCTCGGTACCCATCGAGATGCCGTCCGAGACGGCAATTGTGACGAACTCGAGGGGGAAGCCCCCGGCGTCGCGGACACCCTGCTTGGC
Source organism: Acidimicrobiales bacterium (assembly GCA_035509995.1). Classification (GTDB taxonomy): domain Bacteria; phylum Actinomycetota; class Acidimicrobiia; order Acidimicrobiales; family Palsa-688; genus Fen-671. The sequence goes on from DATKHZ010000086.1 coordinate 3,795, forward strand.
GCGTTTGGCGAGCCGGTCGAGAGGTAGGTTGCAAGGGGTGACCTCGTTCCACGACGAAGCGACGCCCACCTGGGGTTTGGCCCAGTCAGCGTCTGTCATACCAACGGCGCGGAGCATGGCCCGCGCTGGCGCCCGCTCAGGACCGTCGGTAACTTCATGGCTACGCGGTTTTAGTTCGCTGGGCATGTGACAACCCTACAGGTGCTCGGTAAGCGCTCGGGCTAGCTTGCTGCGGTGCTCCGGCGCTGGCGGAGAAGGTCTGTTGCGGCCCTGAGGTCCGCATTCCCGCCCGTTGCCGCTTTGATCTTGCCGATGAAAAAGCCCACAAGTTTGTCATCGCCCGCGCCGTAGCGGTCCCACTCGCGTGGGTTGGCGGCGATTACGTCGTCCACCACTGCGTCCAGGGCGCCAGAAGCCATGGCCTGGAAGCCCAACTTCGCTGCAATAGCGCTCGGGTCGCCGCCTTCGGCCACCAGAGCACGCAAGACCGTGCGGGCTTGCGCGGAGGTCAGCTCTCCTTGTTGCTCCATCAGCAGCAGGCGCACAAACCCGTCGGGGCCCATGTCCCCGCGACCGCTGTCGGAAAGTTCGCCGGCGACCTCGTTGGCAAGCCTGCGCAGGGCCAGAGCAGCATCCGCCTTTGCCGACACAGCCGCCGTCATGAAACCGTCCAACTGGAGGCGGACGACGGTGGCCACCGCTTCGGCCGAGACCGGGACGCCAGCAGCCTCGGCCACCCGCGCCCGCCTCTCGGCGGGCAGCACGCCGAGGGCAGACTTAACGCGCTCAACCCACTCCGTCCCCGGGTCAAGCGCCACCAAGTCCGGCTCGGGGAAATAGCGGTAGTCGAACGCCTCCTCTTTGGAACGCATGGAGTGAGTGCGGCCATCCGCTTCGTCCCAGTGCCGGGTCTCCTGGGCGACAACTCCCCCCGAAGCCAGCAGCTCCGCTTGGCGCGCAGCCTCGTAGTCGACGGCGTGAGCGAGGCTGCGCAACGAGTTCATGTTTTTTATCTCGCAGCGCGTGCCGAGCTCGGTGGAGCCCTCCGGGCGCACGCTCACGTTGCAGTCGACTCGGAGCGAACCTTCCTCCATTTTCCCGTCGGACGCGCCCGTCGCGATTAGCACCGCCCGAAGCTCCTCGACGTAGTCGCGGGCCTCCTCGGCGCTGCGCATGTCGGGAGCGGAAACTATTTCCACAAGTGGGACCCCAGCCCGGTTGTAGTCGACGAGGGAATGGGAAGCCTCATGGATCCTGCCGCCGCCGCCGACGTGGGTGGTCTTGCCCGTGTCCTCCTCGATGTGGGCGCGGATTACCCCGATCCTTTTGCCGCTGGCCAGCTCCAGCCAGCCGTCGATGTTGATCGGCACGTCATACTGGCTGATCTGGTAATCCTTCGGCATGTCGGGATAGAAATAATTCTTCCGGTGGAACAGGGACGGCTGCACCGTGCAATGCAGGGCCGTCCCGATCCGGATCGCGTACTCGACAGCCCGACGATTGAGCACCGGCAGCGACCCCGGCAAGCCCAGGCAAACCGGGCACACATTTGTATTGGGCTCGTCGCCAAAAGCGTTGCGGCACCCGCAAAAAAGCTTGGTCTCGGTCCTCAGCTCACAATGCACCTCGAGGCCTATGACGATCTCCCAGCCAGTCAGATCGCTTGCAGGGGCCATCACCGTCCTCCGCCGGTCGGCGCCGCGGCCTCCAGCACCTGGGCGACCTGGAACATCACTGTTTCTCCCAGCGCAGGCGCGAGCACCTGCACCCCTACGGGGAGGCCGTCGTCGCCTGTCCCGAACGGGACGCTGATGGCAGGGTGACCGGCAAGATTGGAGGGGATCGTGCAGACGTCGCTCAGGTACATCGTCAGCGGGTCGGAGGTCTTCGCACCCAGCTCGAAAGCAGTCGTAGGTGCGGTCGGCGAAAGGAGCACGTCACAGGACCGGTAAGCCTCTTCGAAATCGCGGATTATCAGCGTCCGCACCTTTTGCGCCTT
>DATKHZ010000087.1:0-6163 GCA_035509995.1 Acidimicrobiales bacterium
AGCCCGAGGTGCCGGTACGCGTGTACTGGCCTCGCGAGGCGTCGTCGCACCGGCTCTATACGGCCGTCACCTTGTACGACCTCATCCCCGAGCTCTTCCCTGGCTGGTACCTGCAAGACCCGGGGCTCCGCCGGCGCTGGCGGTGCTGCCTCGAAGTGGTCCGCCAGGCGGATGCCGTGCTGACGTTGTCTGCGTCGACCAAGCAGGACACGATCGGTCTGCTCGGGGTGCCCGAGGCACGTGTCGCGGTAGTCGGCGGCGGGACTTCACCGGTGTTCAGGCGCCCTGAATCGCGCCAAGAGGCGTTCAAAGTGGCGCGCAAAGGGGTCAAAGGGCTGAAACCGGGCTTCCTCGTGTACAACGGCGCTTTCAACCCGCGCAAGAACGTCGACGGCCTGGTGACGGGCTACGCCTCGCTGCCACCCGAACTCGTGAAGCGGCACCAGCTTGTGATCGTCTGCGAGGCTCCTCCGCTGACGCGGAACCACTACCTGGTCATGGCCCAGGAGCTGGGCGTGGGAGGGCGGCTGCTCATCCCCGGGTTCGTACCAGAAGAGGTGCTGGTCGCCCTTTTCCAGTCCGCCGAACTTGCCGTCTACCCGTCCCTGTACGAAGGCTACGGGTTGCCTGTGATCGACTCTTTGGCATGCGGCGCCCCGACGATCGCCGGCGACAACTCGTCGCTGCGCGAGATACTCCCCCGCGAGGCCCGTTTTGAGCCAACCGATCCCGGGGCGATCGCCGGGGCCATCGTGCGCGCCCTCACCGACAAACCGTTCCGGGAGAGGCTCACCGCGCTCACCAACATTGAGCCACCGTCGTGGGAGTCTGTTGCGGACAAGGCGGCGCTCGTTTTCGAGGAGCTGCTGCGACGATCGCTGCGGTACCGCCCCGCCTGGCGCAAGCGGCCCCAACTTGCCCTCGTCGGGGTGCCGGCCAAGCTCGCCACCGCTCTGGAGCCCCTCGCCTCACTGGACCAGTTCTGTGGGGTAGCCGAGGTTCCCGGAGAAGGCCCCGTCCGAGAGGCCTCAGAGTGGCCCGAAAGCGAAGGACAGCCGATCTCATACGCCGCCCTAAGCAGCCTCGACAGGTGGCGTGGCGGTTATGACGCCATCGTCACCTGGGTGCCCAGTCAGCCGAGCACCTCGGAGACAGGGCCCCCCAGCGTCTTTGCGCCCGGCCCGGGGAGAATTGAAGATCTCGCCCGCGCGTGGCCAGGACGAACTCTGGCCCTCGTTGACGAAAAGCTGGCCGGCGCGAAGGGTTCCCTTTCCAGGTCGCCTACCGCGCTGCGGCTCGAGGGCGCCGGTATAACCGTCCTTCCCGTGAGCGAGGCCACGAGTTGGGACGACATCGCGCGCCGGGTTGCCGAGGCGACTCGGGACGCGGCCCTCTGAGGCACGGCGCTTGAAAGCCAGCGTCGTCGTCGTCTCCTACCGTCCCGGCGAATGGTTGAGCCCTTGCCTGGCCTCGTTGAGCAGCCAGGCCGACGAGGTGGTGCTGGTGGACAACGGCTCATCGGGCGCCGTTGCGTCCGAGATCGGCCGCCACGCCGGCGCGCGAGTGCTGCGGTTCGAGTCCAACACTGGGTTCGCCCCGGCGGCTGACGCGGGTGCCAGCGCTTCGAGCGGGGAGATCCTGGCTTTCCTGAACGACGATGCAGTTGCCGGGCCCGGGTGGTTGGCGGCCGCCGCGAATGTACTCTCTGACGAATCGGTTGCGGCAGTCGGCCCGAAGGTCGTCCTCGCCACGCGGTACCGCGAGATCCGTTACCCCGATGACGACTGGTCCGCGCCGGGGGATCCTCGCCCTCTCGGACGGCAGATCCGCTCGGTGAAGGTAAATGGCACCGAGTTGCTCGATATCGCCGCCGGGCCCGGCCTTTACCGCCTTGAAGCTCACAGCCGAGGCGACCGTTGGCGCTGGACCGCCGGCGCGCGTCCCTGGTATGTGCCGCTACCCGGTGCGGACGGCGATGAGGAGGTGACGGTGGATGGGCAACCTGCGCCACCAGGCCCGGTAGTGCGCCTCATCAATAGCGTGGGAGCGTTCCTCGACACCCGGGGCTACGGAGGGGACATCGGGGCCGATACGCCTGACGACGGGCGCTTCAACGACCTCGCTGAACGCTTTGCGATTTCGGGCAGCGCTTTCGTCACACGAAGGGGCATCTGGCAAGAGATCGGCCCTTTCGCCGCCCGCTTCTTCGCCTACTACGAGGACATGGACTGGTGCTGGCGAGCACGCCTGGCGGGCAAGCGGGTCCTGTACGACCCAGGCGCGACCGTCGAGCACCGCCGTTCTGCCAGCTCCGGGGGCGAGCACCAACCGTGGGTACGCGTTATGTCCGAGCGCAACAGGACCCTGACCATGGTCCGCAACGGGCCGCGCCGCCTTGCGACCAAGGCCCTCCGGGACCGCGTCGCAGAGGGGCCCGATGGAGGTGTCCGCTCCGGGATCGCTCATTTGCTGCCCTGGGCACTTGCAAGCCGTGCCCAGCTGGCACGCCGCTGGGCGGTGCGGCCCGAGGAGGTATGGGAGCGCTGGGCCGGGCAGGCTACCGAATGATCAGCACTCAGAGTGTGGCGGCCGGTCCCAGGGCTTGCCCAAGGATTCGAGATCGGCTTCTATCCGGTCCAAAACAGTAGGCCACTGGTAGTTCTCCATCACGTACGCGTGCCCACGCTCACCCATCCTGTTGGCAGCCTTGGGGTCGGCCAGCAGGGTCGCCAACTCCTCTTCCAGCTCTTCGGAGGTGCCGAACGGGCGCCCCCCGCCGCATCGCGAGCAATGCCACTCGACCACCGCGCTCCCGGCGCGTACGAGCACGGGGCGGCCCGCGAGCCACGATTCCATGACGGTGCGGGAATAGCTCTCCATGAAGCTCGGCTGCATGTAAGCCAGAGCGGCGGCAAGCGCGTTGTTGCGCTGTTCGACGGTTAGGTACCCGACGTCGATGACCCGTCCACGAAGGCGCGGAGGCACGTCCGGATGACCGGCTCCGGCGCTCACCAGTTTGACGGGGGTTTTTGTCCCAGCGAACACGTCCATCAACCACGGCCAGCCCTTGTCCGCCTCACGGCGGCCCAGGTACAACACGAACGGGCCGTCCAGGCCGTACTCGGAGCGGAACTCCTCCGGATGGTATTCCTTGGGCACGTCCATCCCGGACCCGATCACGCTGTGATGGGCCGTGACAGGGCCGAGGCGGTGTGCCAGGTCGTGTTCTGGGCCGGAAAGGAACCATACCGCGGCGGGCAACGACAACACGTGCCTCATGACGTCGAGGTATGCATAGACCTCGTCGTGGAGACAGGGCATGACGACGGCCCGTTCGGCTACGACAGTCATGCCGACGGTCGTGGGCCAGAACAGGTAAGGGGCAAAGACGACTGCGTCGTAGCTCCGTCCTTCCTTCAGCAGGACCTCGAAGAGGCCCGGCGTACGGAACAGCGCCTGGAGCCACGTCACCTGATCGTCAAGCGATGGGCTCTCGCCGGCGTAAATACGCCCGTGGACCATGTGCTCCTTGCTCGCCGAAGTGGCAAGCACGTTCGCGAAACGGCGGACGACCACCCCACTGTCGACCTCGGTCCCCTCAGGCAGCTCGTTGGCCCAGGTATACGGGCTGACGGCGCATGTCGTCAGCACCTCGACATCCCAACCCCGCTCGACCAGGCCGAGTGCGACATCGCGCACCACCGCCTCAGCCCCACCAACTATCTCCTCGCCGAAGCGAGGGCTAACAAAGGCGATGCGACGCTTCATCTTCCCCCAAGATACGCCGCACCACCATTAGACCCGACCATCCCGGGCGGTAGCATAGCCGGCGGTGCCAGCAAGCCGCTCCCGACGCAGCTTGTTGGGGCAATCCTACCTGGCTATCGAGCGGGGCCTAAACGCAGCAGCGGCGAGCTGGGCGGCATGGCGCCCCTTTGGCGATCTTCGCGCGAACAGCGCTGCGGCCGCCGAGGGTGACGGCGCCGCAACCATTGGCGACGTGGTGAACTGCTACCGCCTGCTGCTCGGGCGCCAACCTGATCCCGACGGCCTCGCCCATTACCGTCAACGTCTTTCAGCCGGCACCATCTCGGTGCGGGACCTTGTCGGGGAGTTCCTCGGCAGCGTCGAGTTCGTGCACGCGCACCCCCAGGGGAGCGGGCAGCCTTCGACCGAGGTCGTGACCACATGCGAGGGCTTCCGGATGCATGTCGACCCAAGTGATTATGCAGTAGGGCACACCATCGCACGGACGGGTAGCTATGAGCCCGAGGTCTCCGCGGCGCTTCGACAGGTGCTCGGCCAGGGGGGCACCTTCGTCGATGCCGGGGCCAACCTCGGGTGGTTCAGCCTGCTGGGCGCCTCGCTAGTAGGGCCCTCAGGCAGAGTCATCGCCGTCGAACCGAACCCCCTCAACGTTGCGATGCTGCGCGACAGCGCTAAGGACAACGGCTTTGACAACATAGACGTGCTGACGGTGGCCCTCGCCGCGAGGCCGGGATCTGTCGCCCTCGAGACTGACGGCAGCAACGGGCGGGTGATCCCGATCGACGGTCCGCCAGCCGAGCCCATCGCGGCGAGCTTCGTAGTCGCGGCCCGCCCACTCGACGACGTCCTGTCGGACGCAGGGGTGACCCGGGTCGACGCGATCAAGATCGACGTCGAGGGAGCTGAGCCGCTGGTGCTGAAAGGAGCCGGGAGCACCATCACGCGGCACCGACCGGTGCTGATCAGCGAGTTCTATCCCATGGCGCTTGATAGCTCGCCCTGGGGAAATGCGCACGGTTACCTCGCGATGCTGCGCGCGTTCGGGTACCGCCTCTCGGTCATCGGCTCTGACGGGGACCATGACGACGAGACCATTTTCTCGATGGCACGCGGGACCGAGCATGTGGACCTGCTTGCCCGGCCCATCTGATCGCTCCTCCGTTGATGTCTGACAACCCGATGTTCGTCTACGACGAGGCGATGGCGGAGGCCGTGTTCGAGTACTGCCGTTGGCGGTTGTCGCTCGACCCGGTACCGCTCGACCACACAGCACCCAGGGCGGCACTCGAAGCCGTCCTCTCAGGTTTGATCACAGCCGAAGGCAAGGACCCGGTCGAGATCCTGTCGGTTTTCACGGATAAGGTCGTCACGTCGGTCATTTCCTGTGACAGCCCGCGATTTTTGGCGTTCGTGCCAGCGGCCCCCACGAAAGCATCGCTCCTATTCGACATGGTCGTGTCGGCATCGTGCCTTCAGGGCACCTCCTGGCTCGAAGCAGCCGGGACTGTGATAGCGGAGAACCAGGCGCTCAGCTTTTTAGCGGAACTTGCTGGGATGCCCCCGAGCTCAGGCGGTTGCTTTGTATCGGGCGGCTCGGCGGCCAACCTGTCGGCTTTAGTCGTGGCCCGCGACCGCGGCCGCGCCCGCCTGGGTGGACCGACGGCGAAGGTGCGTGTCGCTCTCGGCGAGGACGCCCATTCCTCGGTCAGCAAGGCGCTGCACGTCATCGGGGTCGGCGAGCTGCTGGTGCCGTGTGACGACCATCGGCTGACCGGCACCGGGTTGGAAGAAGCGCTTCGGGCCGACCCCGACCCGTCCGACGTGGTGGCTGTCGTCGCCAGCGCCGGCACGACCAACGCGGGGCTCGTCGACGACCTGGCGGGTTTGGCAGAGGTCGCCCGGCAACGCTGCCTCTGGTTCCACATCGACGCCGCGTATGGTGGCGCCGCGCTCCTATCGAGGTCCGCCGAAATACAGTCGGTTTTCAAGGGGTCCGAGCACGCCGATTCATTCGTCGTCGACCCTCATAAATGGCTCTTTGCGCCCTTTGACTGCGCGGCTCTGTTGTACCGGGAGCCAGAGCTGGCTAAGGCCGTCCATTCCCAACAGGCGGCTTACCTCGACCCTCTCCACTCGGGTGAGGACGAGTGGAACCCAAGCGATTACGCATACCACCTCACGAGGCGCGCACGAGGGCTCGCCCTTTGGTACTCCCTCGTGACCAATGGCACCGACGCTTATAGAGCGGCCGTCGACGCGGCGCTATCGACCGCGCGCCTGACAGCCCGGATAGTGGAGAGCTCCCCGTACCTCGAGCTCGTGTGTAAGCCCGAGCTTTCTGTTGTGCTGTTCCGGCGAAAGGGATGGGAGCTGGCGGATTATTACAACTGGTCCG
>DATKHZ010000088.1:0-3788 GCA_035509995.1 Acidimicrobiales bacterium
GAGCGCAGGCGGCCCTTTACCTTGCTGCGCCTGAGCGGTACCCCGAGTGCAAGCCTCTACCGCGTCGTGGTGCTGGAATCGGTGCTGCCGCTGGTGAGCGCGTCGCTGGTGGCGGCCGCCACCGGCATCGGGGTGGCCATACCTCTCGTAAAGGCGCTGCCAGCGCTGAGGAACGAGCCCAGTGTGGCCCACCCGGGCGGCGTTTACTACCTGGCCATGGGGGCGGGCCTTGTGGTCGCCCTGATGGTCATCTCCTCCGCCCTGCCGCTTATACGCCGGGTAACCAAGCCCAATAGTGCCCGTTTCGAATGAGTTGCACCATTGTCAGGGCTGCTTGTCTTCTGCGACGAACACCGCCCCGGCGCCGCCGGTTTCAGGGTTTGTGGTCATTGCTCTTCGTCCGCAAGCTGACCTTCTGCCACTGATCGGCCGGCTCGGTCACGAAGGCGCTCGACCAAGGCCTCTTCCAGCTGGAGGGCCAGCTGCTCTGCGCCGCTAAAGGGTCGAGGGCGGTTCGCGCCGCCGTCGACGACGCCGCGCAAACCAACTGGCGGCGGCGTGATAGCCGGGTTGTCTGGCTCTTGGGGGGCCCACAACCGCACAAGGAACGTCTCCACGGAAGAACGGTACGCCGCGGGGTTTAAAGTGGTCTTAAGATTTCGTTTTCTCTCGATCGGGACGGAGTGGGCGCAGGTAGCCATGGCTTTAGGTTCGAGCGGCTCAGCCACACCCACGCTGGCGGTGAAGCTGATGCCGCCCACGCTCGGGCTTTCCTACGTGGCCAGGCCCCGTCTCGAGCGGCTTTTGGCCGAGGTGCTGCACAGGCGGTTGACCGTGGTCGTGGCGGGCCCGGGCTTCGGCAAGTCCACTTTGCTTGCTTCCTGGGCGGCCGCCGCCAATGCGGCCTGGTACTCGCTAGGCGATGAGGACAGCCAAATGTCGACGTTGGCCCGTGGGATCGTCGACGCTGTCCGCTTGCGCGTACCCGCCATCTCTCCGGAGCTGTCGGGCGTGCTTTCCGCGGTGAGCGCCGTCGCTGGGGGCGGGGACGACGAGATCGGGCGTGCCCAGGCCTTTGCGCAGTTCCTGGCTCAGGCGCTGGATGAGAGCCTGCCGCGGGAACTGCTGCTCTTGCTCGACAACGTCGACGAGGTGGGCCGCTCACCTGCAAGCGGCTCTCTCATTGCGTCGTTGTGCCGGCAGGCCCCCCCCGACGTGCACATTGTGCTCAGTTCGCGTACCGCCCCCCCGTTCCCCATCGAGCGGCTCCGTGGCCAAGGTCAGGTCCTCGAGCTCGAAGGCGCGGATCTGTCATTCACGGCAGAGGACGTGGCAGAGCTCGTCCGGCACCTGACCGGAGAAGACGACGCCGCGACCGCACAGGCCATCCACCAATTGACCGAGGGCTGGCCGGCAGCCGTGCGCCTGGCAATCGAGGCGCTCCGGCCGGTGCCCCTCCCCGAGCGCGCTTCGGCGCTCCAACGCCTGCGCCAGCCCGGGGGGGCTCTCTACCGGTACCTGGCTGCGGAAGTGTTGGCCGCCGAACCCGACGAGGTGCGGCGGCTGATTGCCATTGTGGCCAGGACGGGTTTTGCCGCTCCTCGGCTGTGCGAGGATCTCGAGCTGAAGGGCGCGACCGAGATGATGCGGTCACTGGCGCAGCAAGGGCTGTTCGTTGAAGGACGCGGCGAACGGCTCGGTTGGTTCTCCATGAGCACTCTGGTGCGGGACACGGCCCTGGCCGAGCTGCCCATGAGCGAGACCGACGGGCAAGAGGTGGACGCCAAGGCCTGCTCCTGGCTCGAACAGCAAGGTCGTACCGCTGAAGCGCTCCGCTATTGCCTGGGGAGCTCCCGCTGGGGCGCGTCCGCGCAACTGCTCGAACGCTGCGGGGCCCAGCTCGTCAGCGAAGGCGGTGCCAGCGAGGTCCTGTCCGCCCTTGTCCCCCTCCCGAAAGAAATGCGCACGCCCGCGCTCGAGTTCGTGGCCGGAGAGGCGTACTGCGTAGTAGGCGATTGGGACGCCGCATTGGCCTGTTATGGGCGCGCCTCCACCGACCCCACGAAGCTCCCGACCGAGCTCGCATGGCGCGTCGCCAGGATCCACCATTTTCGCGGCGACCTCAACAAGGCGCTCGAAGCGTACGGGGACGCTGCCCCCGTCGACGGTGACTTACGTGACCGGGCCATGCTGCTGGCGTGGCGTGCGGGCGCCCGTTGGCTTCGAGGCGACGCGCAGGGCTGCCGGCAAGACGCTTCGCAAGCCTTCGACATGGCCACGGCGGCCGGCGACGCGGGAGCACTGTCATGCGCTCATACCGCCTTAGCCATGCTCGCCGCTCTGGACGGGGACCGGGCGGCGAACGACGCCCATTACCTCCGGGCGCTCGACTACGCCGTGCAGGGCGGCGACCTTCTCCAACAAGTCCGGGTGCGGACCAATCGCGGGTCACTGTTCCTCGAACAGGGTTACTACGAGGAAGCCATCGCAGAGCTGGACCTCGCGCTGAACCTTGCCGAGCTGGCCGGTTTCGCTGCATACCGGGCCTTGGCCCTGGCGAACCGGGGGTGCGCCCACTACTACCTGGGCCGCATGGAAGAGGCCATCCGGGACCTGGACGAATCGCGGCGCCAGTCGGACCGTCTCGGCTCTGCGGACGTTGCCTACGCCCTCGCTCACATGGGCCGCATCTACCTGGACCGCGGAGACCTTGCCCTGGCCAGGGCGGCTTACGAGGAGTCGATAGCCCGGTGCGAAGAGGCCCAGGACGTTCAGGGTCTCGTTCCCGCTCTGTCGGGGTTGGCCATGACCTTGGCTATGGACGAACCGGATGTCGCCCAGGCGCTCGCCGCCCGTGCCGTCGCCTACGGCCCGGGCATGGCCTACGGCGAGGCGCTCCTTGCGTCAGGATGGGTCGCAGCACGCAGCGGCCGCGCCCAAGAAGCGAGGCAGCGAGCCGCGGAGGCTGCGGCCGAAGCTCGCTCTCGTCGCGACCGAGCAGTCCTGGCGCAGTCGCTCGAGCTCGCTGCCGTGGCCGACCCAACTTCACCGTTCGCCGCAGAGGCTCTCGAGCAGGCGGGGACGCTTTGGTCCGAGCTGCGGTCACCCACGGGTGTCGCGCGCGTGGAGCTGCTGATCGCCTTCGCGGCCCACGACCCAGCGCGCGCGGCGGCCGCGGGCTCGAAGCTGCGCCAGCTCGGCGTGCGGTCACAGCGATCTGTCGGGCTATTGGTAGCCCAAACCGGGCCGGCGCAGAGTGTGCCGGTTGACGCCCCGCCTGCCATCGCCGTGCAAACCCTTGGCCGCTTCCGGGTGCTCGTCGATGGGAACCCGCTCGCTGCCGACGCCTGGCAGTCACGCAAGGCGCGAGACTTGTTCAAAATTGTTGTGACGCGCCGCGGGCGACCTGTCCCGCGGGACGAGCTGATGGACCTGTTGTGGCCCGATGAGCTCGGCCCCAAAGTTGCCAACCGCCTCTCGGTCGCCCTGAGCACGCTACGGACCGTCCTCGACCCCGCCAAGCGCGCCCCCGGCAACTACTTCGTCGGTTCGGACCGCGACACCCTGAGACTGGACAGCGAACACGTGGAAGTCGACGTTTCCACCTTCCTGGACGACGCGTTGACCGGTCTGGCACGGTGCCGCCGCGGTGACACAACAGGGGTGGAGCTCCTCGAACGGGCCGAGGCGGCTTACACGGGAGATTTCCTGCAGGAGAACGCCTACGACGACTGGGCGGTGAGCCTCCGGGAGGAAGCCCGCGGCACGTACCTCCAGGTGTGCCGGGC
>DATKHZ010000089.1:0-3724 GCA_035509995.1 Acidimicrobiales bacterium
ATAATCGTCTGGTGCATCCCGCCCGCAATGACCCTGGTATGCAATGCGGGCCCATCGAGGGTGCCACTTACGGGAGGCCAGCTGATAACAAAGCCGGCCGGTGTATCGCCGAAGAACTCCGGCTCTCTCGCAAGCTGGACCCTAGCGCGGGCCAAGTGCTCGAGCCTAACCGGAAACACCGCTTGCGGGTCGGACGGACGCTGGGGGGAGAGCCTGCGCGGTGACGACGCCTCGCCAAGCTGGAACGACGACGGAAAGCTGTCGGCCGTTGCCGGATCCGGCGCGCGACGCCCCTCACACGACACCACTGGCACGTACTCGACCGTCTCGCCACTCCAGAAGGTGGGGAACGTCGCCCGGAAGTACTGCGTCCGCTCCTGGAAGTCGTTTGCCACCAGAGGCGCCGACACGGTCTCGGCGCCCCGCCCGTCGACGCGGTACCGCACGCTCACCGCGTTGGAGGGATTAGCGGGCCGAACACCCACCGTGACCGAGACTCCTTGGCGTTGCTCGGTCGTCCCATCGGGCGCCGGCGCATCCGGCGTCCCGTACCACAGCTCGAGCCCGTCGTGCGCAAGTTGCACCATGTCTGCGATCCCGGTCAGAAGTTGGCAGAGGAAGCTGCGCCCTCTATGGCCTCTGGGGCGTCTCGAACCTCAGGGGCACAACAGCATTAGCGTCCTTTATTCGGAGGGCAAAGCGCTCGAAGACGGAGAACACGTACTTTCCGTCCACTTCTACTTGCCTGAACTCTACTGTGGCTTCGGCGGCAAATGCGAGATCGATGGGCTCGTTCGCCAACGAGAGGAGCACACCCCGTCCCGGCCACTGCTCCGTATTTAGATTCTGATACCGCCCGGAATCGTAAGGAAGGATATCAATGCCGCTGGCGTGCAGGAGCTCACGCCCAATGAGCGGCTCGATTCGGTCACGCGGAAGCGCGGTGGAGTTGTTGATCGGAGTGAAGGCTGCCTGGAACGGTTTACGGCCGAATACGCACACGTACGGCGCGACGTAACCGTTTTCTTCCAGTGAGTTGATGGCATTGATGATGATCGCTTGCAGCAGGGTATTGTTATCAGGCTGCGGCTGCAGGGCTTGCCGGGCTATTGCGGCGTTCTGCAGCTGCTTCACCCCTGGACCCCCGATCAACCCCAACGACCCGGGATTCCGCTGACGCATGCCCTCTAGCTGATCGTCCTGGCTCAGGCCCTTGATCGACGTTGGGGTGCCACTTATACGGGCTCGTTGACTGGAGTCCGGGGCATTCAGATGGGCAAGGGCTGGGCGATAGCCCGGAAACCCGACCTCCGCCCGATCAAGCAGAGCTCGACCAGTAAGCGTGAGCTTGATGCTGGGATAGGTCCCGTTGAAGATGAACCAGTCTTCGAGCTGGCCCAGCTGGGTGGCCCTTCGCCTGAACTGAAGCAGGGCACTGGACAGGTCCTCCTCCATGATCTGCTGGCGCGAGAGCCTGACTGGCAGCGCGATCTCGAGGAGGGTGGCGGTCGCTTCGTCGTCAACCGAGCCGTCGGGCTCGAGCACCTCGCTGGGGACGACCTGGGTACTGGGCGGCAGCGGGCCGTAGATGGGGAGAAACGAACCGGCCACACGGACGCGTTGCCACGCCTGGAGGACTTCTTCGCGAACTCGATTCCATTGCGCTTCGGTCCAGCCAACCTGGGCATTTCTATCGTCCATTTATCGTTCTCCATCCAGAGGAGTCAGCTCGGGTTCATGGCGGAACGAGAGCTCATCCAGGAGCGCGGCCGCCTCGCGCAGATCGGGATGGTCCAGGCCTTCGGTGAACCGCTCGTAGATTGGCGCCAGCAGCTCGCGGGCTTCGTCATGGCGGTCCGCGGCCTGCCACAATCGCGACAGCGAGACCGCGGCGCGCAGCTCAAGCGAGCGCGCGCCCTGTCGGCATGCGACCTCGAGCGCACGGCGGTAGCACGCCTCAGCCGCCGCCGGAGCAGTCGGCTCCGCCGTGGCCAGCAGGAGCTGGCCGCGCAGGCGGTGGATCTCGGCTTCCCAGTAGCGGTCATGGGCGTGCTCGACGGCTGCGTCGGCGTCGTCGAGCAGCGCCAGCCCTTCGCGGGCGGCGCCCGTCCGCTGGCACGCCTCGGCGAGCAGCCACAGCCAGTACGGCCTGGCCAGCTCGGCGCCAGTGGCGACCTGGGCGGCGAGCCCGCGGCGCATCTGGGCCATTCCCTCGTCGAGCTCGCCCTCTCGGGTGCGCGCCCAGCCTTCGAACATGGAGGCCATCGCGTCCATGTACGCCAGGCCGTGCGCCTCCGAGATCACCACGGCCTCCTCGGCCAGGGCGCGGGCCGCCGGCGGGTCGCCGAGATACTGGCGCAGGAACGCGGCCAGAGTGAAGCCGAAGGCGACGCTGTAGGGGTGCTGGACCCGCGACCGAAGGATCGCCAGGTTCTCTTCGCTGCACCGCAGCGCCTGATCCGGGTAGCCGAGCAGCCACAGCACAGACGCGAGCACGCTTCGCGCCGACGTGGCCGGATTGTCGCCGTAGGTAAAGGCGTGGGAGCTGTGGCGCTCGTGGTCGTACAGCGCCAGCACGCGCTCGAGATGCTCGCGCGCCTGCTCCGGCTCACCCATGAAGAAGTGCGACCAGCCCACCTCCATGTTGCCCTGCAGCAGCAACCCGTCGTCGTTGGTGGCGGCGCCAAGCTGGAGGACCTGTTCGCCGAGCGCCAAGGCACTGGTGTGCTGCGCCCGTACGATGTGGTAGGTCCACAAGCCGTGCAGGACGGGCACGAGCTGCGGCGTGTCGCCAAGCTCTCGGCACAGCTCCCGTGCGCGCTGGTAACAGGCCTCGACCTCGGGCGCCGCATAGCCTCGGATGGCCATGTAGGCGGGACCGAGCGCCAGGCGGAACTGCAGCTCCACTCCGGCGCGCTCTGGACCCGGGGGAAGGTCCGCCAGTAGGTCGAGGCCGGTCGTGAGGTGGGCGATCGCCTCGGGGTTGGCCGAGGCGTGGAGCGCGCGCTGGCCGGCGCGCAGCCAGCACGGCACCGCCTCGGCCATCATGCCGGCCTCGGTGTAGTGGTGCGCGAGCAGCTCGGGCGCGGTCTCGACCGTGGTCGGGAAGTGCTCGGTCAGCGCCCGCGCGATGTGCCGGTGATACTGCAGCCGCGTTGTCCGCAGCAGCGACCCATAGGCCGCGTCTTGGATGAGGGCGTGTTTGAAGGTGTAGGTCTCGCCACGCGGGTTGTCTTCGACGAAGAGCAGTCCAGCGTCGACCAACCGGGCCAAGTTGCGCCGCAGCGGCCGCGTGTCCACGCTCGCGGTCGTCAGCGACACGGTTGCGAGTAGCCCGTATGAGACTGCGAGTAGCCCGTATGAGAATTGCCGACCGATGGCTGCCCCCAACTGGGCGACACCCTTGGCATCGGTCAGCCGGTCCAGGCGTGCTGTCAGCGAGTCCGCGAGCGTTGCCGGGATGGCTAGTGCCGGCCTGGGGCGGGCCGGATCGAGGCGCCCGTTGCCGCGGCGAATGAGGCCCTGCTCGCTGACTAGCTTGGTTAGCTCTTCGAGGTAAAGCGGCACCCCGTCGGCCTTCTCCACGAGCCGGTCCAGCAGCTCGGCGGGCGCTGGCATGCCGGCGATCTCGGTCACGATCCTCGCCGACGCCTCACGGTCGAGCCGGTTGAGATTCAGCCGCTCGAGCCCTGGGCCTTCTGGCCAGGGAGGCTTGAACTCCGGG
>DATKHZ010000090.1:0-10522 GCA_035509995.1 Acidimicrobiales bacterium
AGTTTAGACAAGTATAGAGAAATTCCTAGAAATCTCGGAACTGGTAGCCGGCCGCCCCCGAGGGTAGCCTCACTGTCAGGTGGGACCCGTCCTACGCCGTCTAGTCGGAGCTACAACTCGGAGGGCTCATGGACATTTCAGCGGGGCATAGACCCCTCAGTGCGGATGATTTGAAGACTTACCGCGAGCGCGGGTACCTGCTGTACAGGGACCAAGTCTTTGACGAGGGCGACCTTGCCGAGCTGGAAGCCATTTTCCAGGAACATCGCGACAAGGACCGGGACAAGCGGGGGGACGAGTTCGACACTCCTCACTTCCAGGACCCCCGCCTTCTCAAGTTCCTGTTTGCTCCCGCGCTCCTCGACCTCGTTGAGTGCATCGTCGGCCCCAACATCGTGCTGTGGTCGAGCCATTTCATCTGCAAGGACCGGTTGGTTGGGCGCACAACCCCCTGGCACGAAGATTCTTCTTACTGGATGGGACGCCTCAGCCGCTACGACAAGATCGTTACCGTCTGGCTGGCGCTGGACGACGTGGACCGAGAGAACGGCTGCATGCAGGTCATCCCACGCTCCCACATTGAGGGCGGGTTTTCGTCCTACAAGGGCGTGGACGAATCGGTGAACACGTTCGCTACCGAGATAGCCGACATCGACGTCAGCGAGGCGGTTGCGTTCGAACTGCGGCGTGGGCAGTGCTCACTGCACGACGGGAGGATTAGGCACGGGGCTGAGGCCAACACGAGCAACCGCAGGCGCCTGGGCTACACGATGCGGTACCTCTCGGCGGAGGCAGAGGTGTTCCCAGAGCGCAACGTCGGGCACAGGATATGGTTGGCTCGCGGAGAAGCGGCGCCGAATGAGCTCTTTCAGACCGTCTGTCCTCTTGTTTAGCTGATTAGCGCCCCCGGCAGGGTTCGAACCTGCGACCCGCCGCTTAGAAGGCGGCCGCTCTGTCCACTGAGCTACAGGGGCCGCCTTCGACGGTAGCCGACGGTCAAGGGGGGACAGCGGCACTGCGACTGCCGCCGTTCAGCTGGCGAGGAGGCTCCGGCTGTCGGTTTTCGCCGAGGGGTGGCGAAGCTTGGAGAGGGCGTGCCGCTCGATCTGACGGATCCGCTCCCTGGTCAGGTTGAGCTCGGTACCCACCTGTTCGAGCGTTCGAGGGTCCCCCCGGTCGAGGCCGAAGCGGAGGCGGAGGATCTCCCTCTCCCGCGCGTCGAGCGTGGACAGGAGCTTTTCGATTTCGGCGCCGAGCATTGCTTCGGTGACAACTTCGAAAGGTGAGGGCGACAAGACGTCGGCGACGATGTCACCAAGCTCGCTCTCTCCCTCGGGCCCGACCCTCGAGTCGAGGCTGACAGGTTCGCTGCCCTGCTGGAGCAGCTCGATGACCTGGCGTTCGGAGATGTCCATGGCTTGCGCCAGCTCTGCGAAGGTCGGCGTGCGGCCGGTTTGGCCCTCGATCTGGCGCTTGGTGCGCAAGAGCCGCCGCACCTGGTCGCCCGCGTGTACCGGAAGGCGTATCGTCCGGCCGGTGTTGTCGATCCCGCGGCTGATCGCCTGCTTGATCCACCAGGTCGCGTATGTCGAGAACTTGAAGCCCTTTCGCCAGTCGAACTTGCTCACCGCGTGGATCAAACCCAGGTTGCCCTCCTGAACGAGGTCGAGAAGGGGCAGCTCAGAGGACTGGTACCTCTTGGCGATCGAGACCACGAGACGGAGGTTGGCGTTGATGAACCGCTCCGTCGCGGCATCCCCGAGCTCCACCGCGGCGAGGAGCTGGCGTTTGCGAGCTGTCTTCGGGTCGCCATGGGCGAGCTGTTCCTTGGCTTCCCGGCCCTCGTGGATGATGCGTGAGAGGTCCCACTCCTGCTCCTTGGTGAGGAGCGGGTACCTTCCTATACTGTCTAAGTACAGGCGGACCAGGTCTTCGTCTTGGGGTTCGTTCCGGGCTTGAATCCCCATATCATCCCTCCGGGCCATGTTTAACCATCGGCGCAAGCGAGCTTGCTGCTTAGTTCCGTCGTCGGCTGTGTGGTCCCTGTGTCAAACTAAGAAGTCTCGTGGTGGCCGTAGCTCAGTTGGTTAGAGCGCCAGGTTGTGGCCCTGGAGGTCGGGGGTTCGAGTCCCCTCGGTCACCCCATTCCCCATCGCCACTTGTGGCTTTCAAAGAGCTATACGTTGCCGACGAGCTTATGGTTCTTCCGGTCCGTATGGGGCAGCCGTTGCTTCAGAGAGAGGGTTTGCGGGCGCCGACGTCGACCTTGCCGTTGGACACCAGCCAAGCGACCGACTCGAACACTGCCTCGAGGGACGAATAGCGCGGCTTGTACCGAAGGAGCCTCCTGGCCTTGTCGATGCTCATTGAAGGGGAGCGGGATACGTGCTCCCAGGTCGCGTCGGCGTCGGCTTTGTCCCAGCCTGCAGCCCAAGTCTCCCAGGGTTGGAAGGAGAGGCTCGCCGGCTGGCCGAACCATCTGTAGACGGCCTCGGCATAGCCGCGCAGCGTCAACGCCCGTTCCGAGACAGCGTGAAAAGCCTCGCCGGACGCAAGGGTGGGATGAAGCAGAGCTTTCGAAAATACCTGCGCGACATCTTCGGCGTGCACGTGGTGCACCGTCTCCAGACCGAGGTTGGGCAGGGCCAGTTCCTCGCCCCTAGCCAGGAGCTCGAACACCTTCAAGTTGAAGTTGCCGGCAGGGTTTACCGGGGACCAGCCCGGGCCGACGATGTGGCCTGGGTGGAGGACGGTACAGCGGATCGTGCCGCGCCGTGCTTCGCCGAGCAGGAGCTCTTCTATTGCGGCCTTCTGTGTCCCGTAGGCGCCAAAGGGCCGACGTACGGTCTCCTCGGTAACCGGTACTTCAACGGCGGGGCCGTGCACCCAGATCGTGCCGCAATGCAGCAGGTACGACTTTATCGGGGCCAGAGATGCCACGATCTGCTCGGCGGAGGAAGTCGTGAAGCAGATCAGGTCGACAACCGCGTCGGGGTGTTGTGCCGCCACCTTTTCCGCGAAAGAGCCGGCCTTATCTTCCGCGTCGCGGTCAGCATGGAGTACCTTTACGTGCCGCCAGGCAGTGTGGTGTATGTACGGCTGCCGGTCGCCGCGGCTAATGGCAACAACTTCGTGCCCCGCGGCTACCAAACTGGGTACCAAATAACTCCCGATATGGCCGGTGGCACCGACGACAACGACTCTCATCGTCTAATCTATCCTTTCGTACGCAGCCAGGGTGAGGAACTCTGTGAATTCCTCCGATAACGCCAAAGTGTCGAACAGTTCTGCTGCTTCCTTCGCTCCTCCGTGAGGAATGCCGGCCTTGCCGAGTTCGTCCTGCAGCGCCTCGAGCTCGCCGGCCGCGATGTTACGAACGAGTTCGGGGGTGACCGTGCGCCCATCGTCGAGCATCACGCCGTGGTGGCACCACTGCCAGACTTGAGCCCTGGCAATTTCGGCCGTTGCCACATCCTCCATAAGGTTGAACACAGCGACCGCACCGGTCCCTCGTAGCCATGACTCGAGGTAACGAAGGCACACGGCGACGTTGTTGCGAAGCCCAGCCTCCGTGATTGAACCGTCGGGCACAGCCACATCTAAGAGGCGGCCGGCATCAACAACGACATCGCCTCGCAGGACCGAAAGCTGGTTAGGCCTGTCGCCGAGCACACTGTTGAACACCTCGGTCGCTACGGCGACCAGATCGGGATGGGCGACCCAGGTGCCGTCGAAACCAGCCGATGCCTCACGGTTTTTGTCAGCCCGTACGGCTGCCAAGGCGCGTTCGTTCGCCTCAGGGTCCCGACGGGACGGGACGAACGCCGCCATTCCCCCGATAGCGTGTGCACCCCGGCGGTGGCAGGTGCGCACGATCAGGTCGGAATAAGCCTGCATGAACGGCACTGTCATTGTGATTTGCCGCCGGTCAGGTAGGACAAAGGCCGGGTCGTCCCGGAACTTCTTTATGATGCTGAACATGTAGTCCCACCGTCCGGCGTTCAGCGCGGTGGCGTACGGGCCAAGGGCGTACAATATCTCGTCCATCTCGAAGGCGGCCAAGATGGTCTCGATCAGTACGGTGGCCCGGACGCTGGCTGGCGGCAGCCCCAGGCGACTTTCGGCGATCTCGAACGCAGATCTCCAAAGCGCCGCCTCAGCGGCGCTTTCCAGTTTTGGCAGGTAGAAGTACGGCCCAGACCCTTGGTCGAGCAACTCGGCGCCATTGTTAGCGAGGAATACCCCGAAGTCGAACAGACTTGCCGACACGGCGGTGCCTGAGACCAGGACATGCCGTTCCACGAGGTGTAAGCCTCTTGGCCGTACCACAAGAGTTGCCAGTTCGCCTTGGAGGTGGTAGCTCTTTCCCTCGGGCGACTCAAAATATAGGTTACGACGCACCGCATCCGAGAGGTTCGCTTGACCATCAACCATGTTTGCCCAGCTGGGGGTGTTGGCGTCCTCGAAGTCGGCCATGAAGACCTTCGCTCCCGAGTTGAGAGCATTGATGATCATCTTGGCATCGGTGGGGCCGGTGATCTCCACTCGCCGGTCCATCAGATCCGTAGGGGCAGGAGGTACGCGCCACTCTGCGCCGCGGATATGCGCCGTCGAGCCCGAGAAGCCAGGGCGCTGGCCACGAGCGAGCTCCGCTTGTAATTGGCGTCGGCGGTCCAGCAACTCAGCCCGACGAGGCCCGAGTTCCGTTTCTAGTTCAGCAACGAGAGCGGTTGAAATGTCGCTCAGCACTTCGTGACGACGCGCCGTTTGCTCGCCGCGGACCTCGATCGGGATCCCCACCGTGGCCTACCTTCCTGGGAACCTTAGGAAATTCCTTCGTACGGAATTATAGACTTGCCATATCGGATCAGCACCGGTGGAGCCGCCATGAAGATGTCCAGGCATGGTAGTCGGGCCCACAAGGCACGACCCAAGACGCGCGCCACCGAAGCGATCGATCTCCTGGTGCCCATGGTGGGGCGCGATGCGATCATCTGTGACCCGGTTGAACTGGCAACCTATGAGTGCGACGGGCTCACCAACTTTCGAGTTCGGCCAGCGCTGGCAGTGCTCGTAGGGTCGAGCCAGGACGTCGAAGCAGTCGTCAGCACATGTGCGCGTCTGGAGTTGCCGTTCGTGGCCCGAGGAGCCGGGACGGGCCTCTCAGGGGGAGCGGTCCCCGACAGCGAGGGGGCCCTGCTGGTTACGAGTCGTATGCGCGCTGTGCTGTCGGTGCAGGCCCACAACCAACGAGCTGTTGTCGAGCCTGGGGTCACCAACCTCGAAGTGGGCAAGGCAGCCCTACCCCACGGCCTCTTCTATGCCCCCGACCCCTCCAGTCAACAAGTCTGCTCGATCGGGGGCAACGTGGCCGAGAACTCCGGCGGCGCTCACTGCCTGAAATACGGTTTCACAACCAATCACGTTACGGGGCTCGACGTTGTCACCCCGGACGGAGCGACGGTGACCCTTGGGGGAATGGTCGGGGAAACCCCGGGCTACGACCTGGTCGGCGCCTTTGTCGGATCGGAGGGCACCTTGGGGGTGGCTACAAAGGTGACCCTCCGGCTCCTACGTCTTCCCGAGGCGGTGCAGACGGTCTTGGCTGCCTTTTCTGACACCGACAGCGCGGGTCGAGCAGTGTCCGCAATTATCGCAGCCGGTTTGGTCCCGGCCGCGATCGAAATGATGGACGCTTTGGCAATCTCCGCCGCCGAACAGGCTGTGCAGTGCGGATATCCCAAAGGGGCGGGCGCGGTGCTCATAGTCGAACTGGACGGGCCGCTCGCTGAGGTGGAGGAATGCCTCCCCGACGTGAACCGCCACTGCCTTGAACAGGGCGCCTTTGAGATGCGGGTAGCTGTCGACGAAGCCGAACGGGCGCGGATCTGGCGTGGGAGGAAGTCAGCATTCGCCGCCATGGGCCACCTGAGCCCCTCTTACATTGTCCAAGACGGGGTAGTCCCTCGGACGGCCCTCCCACAAGTCCTCAAGGCCATAGCAAAGCTTTCAGAGGAGGCCGGCATAAGGGTCGCGAACGTATTTCATGCAGGGGACGGCAACCTCCACCCCTTGGTGCTCTTCGACGAACACGTTGACGGAGAAGCGGCCCGCGCCGAACAACTATCGGCTCAGATCCTCGATCTCTGTATTGCTCATGGAGGGTCGATAACAGGCGAACACGGTGTGGGCCTGGACAAATTGACGGCCATGAGCAAGATGTTCAGCGAGGAGGACCTGGCAACTATGCAGCTATTCAAAGCCGCCTTCGACCCAGGCCGAATTTGCAACCCCGGCAAGGCCGTTCCTACCCCACGGCTTTGTGGCGAACCTCCGCGGCCTCGCCGCGGCGCTCAGCCCCTCCAGGAGCAGGGCCTGGCGGAACTGTTCTGAGATGAGCACGCTCGAAGAGCTGGGACGGGCCTGCCCTTCTCGCGTGCGGCGAGGTCATGCGCTCGATTCGATCGACGGGGTGACACCAGGACTGGTAGCCAGCCCCTTGGGTACGGGCGAGGTAGCGGCGGTTATGCGGGTTGCCAGTTCCGCAGGATTGAGCGTTGTCGCCCGGGGGGCGGGTACGAAATTGGACTGGGGCAACCCGCCGGCGTCTGCCGACCTCATGGTGGATGTCTCGCGTATGGACAACGTAATTGAGCATGAGGCGGGCGATCTGGTGGCCCGGGTAGAGGCCGGCACCACCCTCGCTCACCTCTCTGAGGTGCTCGGCTCAAAGGGACAACGGTTCCCCGTCGACGAGGTCGTGGCCGGGTCTACGGTCGGGGGTGTGGTCTCGACGGGGTTGTCAGGACCTTTACGCTACATGTATGGTGCGGTCCGGGACCTAGTGCTTGGCATCACTGTGGTGCGTGCCGACGGCGTGGTCGCTCACGCCGGCAGCAAGGTCGTAAAGAACGTAGCTGGCTACGACCTCGCGAAACTGTTCACCGGCTCGTACGGGACCCTCGGGATTGTGACCGAGCTAGCCCTGAAGTTGAAGCCAGTTCCAATGGCGCGCCGGTTCGTGGTCGCTGCTTGCGCCCGTCCAGCGGACCTAAAACGTTTCCTTTCCGCCCTGTTGTCGTGCCAGGCAGCGCCTACTGCTCTTGAACTGGAGCGGTCCGGGCCAAGTTCGCCGGTGCAGCTGTCTGTGCTCGTCGAAGGCCGCCCGAGGTCGGTGGAGCTAAGAGCCGCGGAGATCGCCACCTTGTTGGGAGGCGGCGAGCCTTCTATGACGCCGCCTGCAGGCTGGGGGCAGTTGCCGGGCCCCGTAACCTTGAAGCTAACGGCCATGCTTTCGGCGGTACCGTCTCTGGTCGAGCAGGCCAGTTCCATTGCGCTGCAGTTCGGCCTACCGGCTCGGCTCACCGGCTCGGCAGGAGCGGGTGTGCTCTTTATGGGCCTTCCGGACCGCGTGCCCGCAGTGGTACTGGCCGCGCTGCTCGCAGATTTGCGTGCTGTATGCGATGGCGTCGGCGGCCACGCGGTAGTGCTCCGGGCGGGAGCTGCCCTGAAGTCTCAGCTCGACCCATGGGGGCCCGTCCCCGGCATAGACCTGATGCGTCGGGTAAAGGAGCGCTTCGATCCCGACCGACGGCTCGCTCCTGGCCGTTTTGTTGGAGGGATTTGATGCCTGGGGGTGACGACGAGCGCCTGCAAGACCTAGTCGGTGATTGTGTACATTGCGGTTTCTGTTTGCCCGCCTGCCCAACTTACGCGCTATGGGGGGAGGAGATGGACTCTCCGCGGGGGCGGATCCACATCTTTGGACAAGTACTGTCAGGTACCCCAATTGAGAGCGCGACTGTCAAGCATTTTGACAGCTGTCTGTCGTGCATGGCTTGCGTGACTGCGTGCCCCTCGGGAGTCCAGTACGGCGAGATCGTCGAGGCCGCCCGCGACCAGGTCGAGCAGAGTGCAAAACGCCCCTTCCCTGAGCGTTTGTCCCGATCAGCCATCTTCGCCCTCTTCCCGTACCCGCGTCGGCTTCGAGTGGCCCGCCTCTTTCTGGCCGCAGCGCAAGCCTCTGGCTTGCGGGCGCTGCTGCGGCGACCGAGAGTAGCAGCGCGAGCCCCTTCTCTCTTGCGCGCCATGGAGTCGGTCGCTCCGCCAATTTCACCCATTGAGCGCCTCCCGCTGCGGGTGGCGGCCGTTGGCAACCGGCGGGGGGTTGTCGGGCTGCTCACGGGTTGCGTCCAAAGCGTGTTCTTTTCTGAGATAAATGCGGCCACCGCTCGTGTACTTGCTGCGGAAGGTTTCGATGTCGTCATCCCTAAAGCCCAAGGTTGTTGCGGCGCGCTCTCGGAGCACGTCGGCCGCAAGTCTGAGGCGCTCCGTCTAGCCAAAAAGACCATCGAAGTCTTCAGGGCCACGGAAGTCGACTTTGTGGTAGTCAACGCTGCCGGCTGTGGATCGGCAATGAAGGAGTACTCCAGGTTCTTCCGTGACGACCCCTACTTCAGCACCGAGGCCGACTGGCTTGCGAGCCGTACCCGCGATATCTCCGAACTACTCGCGTCGGTCGGGTCGCGCGCCAAACGGCACCCTCTGCGAGCCAGGATTGCCTACCACGACGCTTGCCATCTCGCTCACGCCCAAGGTATCCGTCTCCAACCACGAGAACTGTTGCAAGAAATCCCTGAGCTGGACCTGTGCGAGATCCAAGACACGATGTGCTGCGGCTCAGCAGGCATCTACAACCTCGTGCAGCCTGACGCTGCCAACGAGCTCGGAGACCGAAAGGCTGCGGCCGTGATCGCCGCGCAGCCAACGATCGTCGTAACCAGCAACCCAGGCTGCCTCATGCAGATCCGAAGTGCCCTTGAACGGACGAAGTCCGAAATCAGGACCGCGCATATTGTCGAGGTGCTTGACAGTTCGATTAAAGGTCCGGGAGGCTCCATGAGCCGTACGCATCCAGCAACCTGAGGACGGTCGTCGGCGACGCCACCGCGCTGGCTTTCGGCGACCACTCGTTCGGCTCGGCCGGATGCTTGGTAGTGCTGTGCGGGAGCCTTACGTCAGTCCGGGGCGCCAACCGGTACTCAGGCCCGCGTGCGACGTCGAAGGCTGTGGTATGTCGGCCTCACAAGGCAGCGGGCCCCTAACCTCCACGATCTCGGAGATACCAAGGCTAAGGAACGCATCCACGGCTGCCGGCCAGAATTGTCCTCCGCTGGCCCTGTAGATCTCGCGCCGGGCGTCGGCTATTGAAGATGCTTTCCGGTACGGGCGGTCCTGGGTCATAGCGTTGAAGGAATCGCACAGCGCCAAGATCCGGGCTCCAACGGGGATGTCATCACCAGCAAGCCCGCGCGGGTAACCCTTGCCGTCCCATCGCTCATGGTGGGCATAGACGATGTGACGTGCGCCTTCGAGGGACGGGATCCGTCCGAGTAGCGATCGTCCGAACTCCGGGTGCCCCTTCATGAGCTCCCACTGGGGGTCAGTTAGGGAACCGGCGTTCGCCAATACGCTTTCTGGCACTGACAGCATACCGACATCGTGCAGCAAGAAACCGTACTCAAACTGGAGGTCTCCGATGTGCTCCGGTGCCACGACCGCCGTCAGCATCATTGCATACCGGCAGACCCGGCGAAGCCGACGCCCATCGCGACTTTCCCTCTCCCCGTCGGTTTCGATGACGGTTGCCGCGACATCGCTAACGCCACCTCCATTAACGGTACAAGTCTTTTCGAGCTTTGCCAGTGCCGCAGCCAGCTCTCGTGAGCGGTCCAGCTCATCGACATCGGTGCAGTCGACCGCGCTCGCGTCGATGCCCCGTCGGAGAGCGGCTAGCGCAAAAGGCAGTTCCAGCGAGGGCGCAGTGCCGATAGCCGGTACTTGCTCGCGGTCAAAAAGTTCCTCGGCTGCTAGCGACGTGGCCAGCACGCCCTCAGTCCTCATGATGTGCGCCATGAGTGCTCCTCACGTGCGCCCCTTGCGTGGGCGCGGGCTTGTGCCACCCCTGCAATGGCGGTGTCTTATTGCGGTCCGCCGTGTACGCCGTTGGTGGAGTTCCTCCATTTACAGCTCTTCTTTCTTAGGTTGAGTTCGTTACCGAGGCCACTACCGGTCCCTGCTTACGAGCCTCTGTTACTGAAATTCAACCTCGTTCTCGTCGGTCCCCGCCTACTACTACCTCTTGCATTCATAGCTCAGGCCCTTTTCGGGAGGAGCGCATCGGCCCGAACCTGTCCTTCGGCCGGGCACCCGCAGCTGTCGCCAACTAGCCCGCCCTTTACCGGCGGTGCGACTGAGGGAGTACTCAGCGCATAAGGTTCGCGTCGACCGTCCCAGGCGGCGATTCGTACCCCAACTCTCACAGCCCGAATTTGGCTAGCGAGCTAAGCGACGGCGCCGTTGGTTCGTCCTTAGAGGAAGTATCGGCAAATATCACCAGGGAGTTGAGCGCCCCCCGAAGCCTGCACCGTGTTGTGGGCTAGCAGCGAGGAGGTCCTCCAAGCGCCCGTGCCCTACCGTATGGGCGGACGCGTCCATCGTGCACCTCTCCAAGTATTCGTGC
>DATKHZ010000091.1:0-9103 GCA_035509995.1 Acidimicrobiales bacterium
CGGGGGAGCGGGGGTATCGGTTGGAGCGGGTGCCGCCCAGTCGAAGGGGACAATGGCTCGTGTGGCACTAGGAGCATCGCTGCCGCCCGTGGCACTAGGAGCATCGCTGGCGCCTGTCGCACTAGGAGCATCGCTGGCGCCCGTGGCCTGGGCACTTTCCTCCGGTTCGGTTTCGCCGTAGTCCCAGGAAGGCTCGGAGATTTCACCGGCCCAGTCAGGCAGGTAGCCGGCCTCCTTGTAATCGCCCGACGCGGCCCCGACGCCGGCGTCGTAGTCGTCTTCGGTCGGTTCTTCGGCTCTGTAGCCAATTTCGCCGCCAACCTCGAAGGACGAAGGCGTGGCCTTTGAGGGGGGAGCGTGGGCGACAACCTCGTCTACGTCATGTTCGGCCGTAACTTCTTCAACTGGGTCCTGCCCAAATCGGCGAGGAAGAGTGGGGGTACCGAAACTGCTGGCGAAAAACGGGTCCGCCGGTGCGCGGCCGGTCTCCGGGGCGGGGGCCGGCTCTGGTGAACGCTTGGCGGCTTCGAAACTTGCCAGAGCATCGAAGACGGCCGGAATTTCGTAGGCCGCGTGAGTTTCGTACACCGCTGGGGCGGCGGACTCGGCAGGAGCGTCGGACTCGGCAGGAGCGTCGGACACGGCAGGAGCTTCCGACACCGCCGGGGCCTCGGCGGGAGTTTCGAACACGGGCGCAGCTCTCGGCACGGCCGGAGCGTCCGGCACAGCCGGAGCTTGGAACGCTGGCTTAGTTTCGAACCTAGGTGGCGCTTCGAATTCCGCGGTCGCGTCGAACACAGGCGGGGCTTCGAAAACGGGCGGGGCTTCGAATGCCGACGGGGCTTCGAATGCCGACGGCGCTTCGAACACAGGCGGGGCTTCGAAAACGGGCGGGGCTTCAAATGGCGAACGCGCTTCGAAATCGTCGGTGCTTTCGTCCTGGTCGGGGGTCAAAGGGACGAACGGGGACTCGAAGACCCTGTCCTCGAACGGGGTGGGGGGGGCCGGAGCGGCGGGCTCGTAGGACGGTGGCTGCTGCGCCGAACGGACCTCCGCGACGGCCGAAAGGTCGGGTACCGGCTCCTCGATCAGCGAGGCGGGGATCTTCACGCGGGCGACCAGGCCCCCGGAGTGTGAGGACTGGAGCGATATTGAGATGCCGTGCCGGGCCGCCAGGCGGCCGGCGACGAAGTGGCCCAGGTAGCGGCCCGGGACTTCGCTTTCGGAGCCCTCGCCTCCGAGCCGGTGGTTCGCAAGATCGAGATCCTCAGCTGACATCCCGATACCGGAGTCGACGATGACTATCACGTAGCCGCCCTCGAGGAACCGGCCGTAGACGTCCACAGGAGATCCCGGGGGCGAAAACGTGAGCGCATTTTCGACGAGCTCGGCCATGATGTGCACGAGGTCCGTCGTGACGGCCCCTGTCATCATCGCCGGGTCGAAGTGGTGCAGCCGCAGGCGCTTGTAGTCCTCGACCTCAGCCGACGCGGCCCGGGCGACATCCATAGCCGGGACGGCGGCGCTCCATTGGCGAGCGGGGCCGCTCCCGGCGAGGATGAGCAGCGACTCGGCGTTACGTCGCATGCGGGTTGCGAGATGGTCGAGGCGGAAGAGCTCCTCGAGCGATTCGGGGTCCGCCTCTTTGAGCTCGATCTCGCTGATGTACTCGAGCTGCCTGGTCACCAGGTTCTGGTTGCGTCGCCCGAGGTTGACGAAGGCGTCGGCGAGGTTGCGCCGCAGAGCGGCTTGGCCAGTGGCCAGCTCGACGGCGGTCTTGTTGACCGCGTCCAGGGCCCTTGCCATTTCGGACACCTCATCGCGGCTATTGACAATGACTCTGGGCGGTTTGGGAGGCTCGGCACCTGAACTGGCGGCCTCCAAGATGGCCTTGACGGTGGCGGGAAGGGTCTCTGTAGCGAGCTTGTCCGCCTGGTTCGCAAGATCGATGAGGGGCTTGGAAACCGAGCGGCTGACCAGTGCAATGAGCAGGAAGCCGAGGACCGTGCCGAGCGCCCCGAGGACGCCGAACTCGATCGCCGCTATCACCGCGTTGTTATGCAGCGTGGTGGCACGGTCGTTGACGATGGCAGCGATCTCGTTCTCCCCGAGCTGGGTGAACGTGACATCCACTGTCGAGGGAGTGTCGCCGGCGGGCGCCGTGAACGCGTCGAGCACATTGGTGAGCGGCGGGATGGCACCTGTCTGGATGAGGCCGATGTCGAACGAGAGGGCACCGTCGACCTGGTCCTGGCTCTCGTTGCCGATAGCCGTTTGGAATGTTCCAGTGCCGAGGGAGGTGAGGCGCTGGGCCCACGAAAGGTTGGCACCCCAGTCCTCATTGGTAGTCGCGAACTGCGCGGTCCGCACCGAGCCCGTTTCCCATGAGGCGACGATCAGGTCCTCGACCACTTGCCAGTCAGACTCGGTCTTTTGCAGGCTCGTGTAGAGCGCTTCGACCCCGGTGCGCAAGGTCGTGTCGCTGATCAGCAGGGGCACCTGGGCTGTGGCGTTCACGAGCGCGTTGATCAATCTCGTGTATCCCTGGTAGGTCTCCGTCGCCAGGCTTTTGTAATCGACGATTTTGGTGGTGTGGGCCTGGACGTCTATTGCCGCTTTGGCCCAGTAGCTCCGGGCGGCCGGTAGGGCTGCCAAAGCACTGAAAGCGCCGGTGTAGATCTGCTCGGCCTGCGAGCCGGCGTGGTCCACGGTCGAGCGGAAGCTGCCGAGCGCGGCGTTGGTTTGCTCGAGGATCGCACTGGGCGCCTGGTTGAAACCGCCGGCGGAGGGCGACAACCCGACGAGCGCCGAAGCCGGCTTATGGGCGGCGGCGAAAATGGAGAGCTCACCGAACTCTCGCTCTCTCTGGAGCGCCTGCACGACGCCGCCGGGGCCTACCGAAGCCGAGGCAAGGGCGGTCTGTTGGTCGACGCTGTTGACCTGGCCGAGAGCGGATACGGATTCCAGCCCGGCGACCGCAACCAAGATGGCGAGCGGCACGGCGAAGGCGGCAATTAGTTTGGATCTTATGTGCCGGAACACGTTTGCCTTTCCTGGTGGGTCAGAGTTTTGTAACTCGAATATTTTTTGTTGCTGGTGTTAGCCGGTGAGTACTAATCGCTCACGAGTACCGGCTTGCGGGCACGGGAGTTGGTTATCGTGGTCGCGCCGCCAGCCTCGTGGGGGAGGCCGATCGCCCATCCGAGCACGTCGGCGTCCTCCGTGAGATAGATAACCTGGCACCCGCGCCCGGCGAGGCTCGTGACGAGTTCCGCCACGGCTTCGGGGTCGAAGCGGGCAAATGCGTCATCGGCGAAAACAACGTCGTCCCGGTTGAAATTGTCGCTGCTCACCCATTGGGCGATCGTCCCCTGCGCGTCAAGTTGAACGGGGCCGGTTGCCTCGAGAGCATCGAGGTCGTTGCGTTCGGTTTCAAGGCGGTTCCGGGCGGCACGCTCGACGCCCTTGGTATGCGCCTCGGCCGCCTGAGTGGCGGCAACCGCCGCCGCCAAGCGGTCGCGGAAGTTAGCGACCAACCCGGGCAACGGCACTCCTGGGCCCCAATCGGGGGCTCCGGAACTGATGAGCGCCATCCCGTTGCAAAGTGCCGTGTGGGCGGTTTCCAGGGTCAGGAGCGCGTCGCGGCTGGCCGCTCTGGCCGCCTGGGACGTGTCGTCTGCCTGTTGAACAGACTCGTGCTTGTCGGCCTCGGCCTTTGCCAACGCGGCCTGAAGGTTCATGGCCTGCTGGAGCACGGCCTCAGGTACGCCGCGGTTGTCGCGGGACTTGCGCGCCTGTTCGAGCGAAGTACTCGCACTGTGACGTTGCCCGAGGATCCTGTCCAGCTCACCGAGAGCCGCGGCGAGCGAGCGGGCAGCTTCGGCGTCAGCTCGTACCGCAGA
This sequence comes from Acidimicrobiales bacterium, assembly GCA_035509995.1. Lineage (GTDB taxonomy): Bacteria > Actinomycetota > Acidimicrobiia > Acidimicrobiales > Palsa-688 > Fen-671. The sequence continues at coordinate 3,903 of DATKHZ010000091.1, forward strand.
CTCGTAGGACTCCTCCGCAAACGCCAGGCGGCTGGCCAAGTCATCGAAGCGTGCAAGGTCGGAGGTGGCGACTGTGGTTTCGCGGGCGGTGGCCAGGGCGGAGTCACTTGCCTCCGTAAGCGCCTTTTCGGCTTCGGCGACTTTGCCCTTCTTCTGCTGGACGGCGGACTCATGCTGTTCGACCGCAGTTACCGCGGCCCGTTTCAGTTCGTCCTCTATGTCCGAAGGGTGCAGGACCTTGCAACCCTTGTCCGGCGCCACGGCCGTGATTGCAGCGGCGCGTGCCGCGGGACCTGCTGCGACAACTGCGATAGCGGGGTGCAGGCCTTGAGCGAGCACGATCCCGTCTACGTCGCGAAGTTCTTGGAAACGCACCTGGTGTACTCCGTCTGCTAAAGGGCCCGCCGGACCGGGCGTTGGCTCGGGCCGGCCTCTGGATAGCTGGATGTTCTCCCGTCTGTAGTCGGCTCGGAAGAAGACGAACTTGAGTGCAAAGGCGCCAGCAAGGGCCCCACTTGCCTACTCGGTGGCCTATAGTGCTTCGGCCAAAAGGGCTGCGTACTGGGGCTCTGGTTCTGCTAGGCAATTAGTGCCCGCCTGCTCAGCACGCAAGGAGCCTGATGCCCCCCCAGGAACCCCCCGCCCGGCCGGAACTCACGGTCGTCCCCGGGACAGCCGACGCCGGGACCGACTGGACCGGACGACGCCAGGAAGAAATCCCCGAGCGGGCCCCTGACGGGATCGTGCTTCTGCTGTCCGGGCCGAACCTCAGCCTGTTGGGCCAGCGCCAGCCGGAGATCTACGGGCGCGACACGCTGGCCGACCACGTCGCCAAGGCCACCATGGCGGCGGCCGAGCACGGCCTCGCGCTCGAACACGTCCAGTCCGACTACGAGGGGGCCCTCATCGAGGCAGTCCACGAGGCACGCGGGCGGGCCGCCGCGATCGTGGTCAACCCCGGGGCCCTCACCCATTACTCCTGGTCGCTCCACGACGCCTTGGCGGCTTTTGAAGGTCCGATCGTCGAACTGCACATCAGCAACCCCAAGCGCCGGGAGGCTTGGCGCCACGTCTCGGTCGTCACCCCGGTGGCGACCGGGGTGATCGGAGGCTTCGGCGGCGACGGGTACCGCTTGGCGATCGAAGCTGTTGCGGCGATCCTGCGGGCAGGGCGCCACAGCCGGTAATGGGCCGGTACTTGGCCGGTCCTAGGCCGCTGGCCGGCCGTTTAGCCCTCGGTCAGCAGAAAAATAAGCAAGTTCGAATGGGACCGGGTTCGCCGGGTAAGTATCCGGCATGCGTCTGAGCTACAGCAACCTCGCCTGCCCCGACTGGCCTTTCGAACGCACCGTCGAGGCGGTCGCGACGTACGGCTTCGACGGCATCGAGATCCGTCTTTTCGACGGCGATGTGGTGACGCCGTCGCTGAGCCAGTCCTCGCGCCGTCGGGCCGAGTCCGCTCTGCGTTCGAGCGGTGTGAGCGTGGCCGCTCTCGACACCTCGCTCCAGCTCGTCACGACCGACAGGCACGCCTTCCTTTACGACCTCGACGCGATGGCCGAGATCGCCGCCCAGTGGGGGGCGCCGTTGCTACGTATCTTCGGCGGCTCGCTCCCGGCAAACCCTGACTCGAAGCGGGACGCGATAAAGCAGGCGGCGGAACTGCTGGCGGAGGCGGCTCCGCTGGCCGGGTACTACGGTGCCCGCTTGGCGCTCGAGACCCACGACGACTTCTCGAGTGCGCACGTTGTGGCGGAGGTGCTGAACTACGTTGGTGGGAGCGCGGGCGCTGTGTACGACTCGCTTCATCCCCACCGGCTGGGTGAGCGCCCCCCGGAGGTGCTTGAGGCTCTGGGCCGCCACATCTCGTTGGTGCAGGTGAAAGACGCACGCCGCGACCCGAGCCGGTCGGACCAGTGGCAGCTGGTCCCGATGGGCGAGGGCGAGGTGCCGGTGCCCGATCTGTTGGGCCTTCTGAGCTCAGCCGGGTACGTGGGGTGGGTGTCGCTCGAGTACGAGAAGAAATGGCACCCCGAACTGGCCTCGCCCGAACAGTCCCTCCGCCCTCAGGCGGAGACCCTTCGGAGATGGGTGCAAGCTCTTCCATAAGCCCTCCGCTCGGTTAGCCTCGGCCTTTGGTGGCCGAGCGAGGGCAATGGACGAAGGTGGCGGGCACTCAGGTCGGCTTGGAAGCACCCCCCAGGCCGGCCTGAGTGGTAGTAATGCCTGGTGCAGGGCCGTCCAGTCCCGGGACGTCCAGCTCTGGGCTGGCGGGTCGCGGTTCGCTTGGCTTCGGCCTTGTCGGCTGCGGCGCGATTGCGGCGACGTACGCCGCGGCGTTCGACGGGCTGGCAGCGGCGCGCCTGGTGGCCGTGAGCGATATCGACGGCGCGCGAGCGGAACACTTTGCGGCCGAGCACGGCGTTGTTGACGCGGGAAGCCTCGAGAAGCTGCTGGCGATGCCTGAGGTCGAGGCCGTCTGCGTCTTGCTGCCGAGCGGGTTGCACGCCGAAGTAGGCCTCGCCGTAGCCGAGGCGGGCAGGCATGTGGTGGTCGAAAAACCGATCGACATCTCCCTCGCGGCAGCGCGCCGGCTGATCGACGGCGCAGCGGCCCGAGGCGTGAGCCTCTCGGTGATCTCCCAACAGCGCTACAACCCTGGCATCCAGCGGGCCAGGGAGCTGCTCGCCAGCGGGCGACTGGGCCGGCTGGTTGAGGTCTGGGCGAGCGTGCCGTGGCACAGGACGCAGGCCTACTACGACAGCGCGGAGTGGCGGGGGACATGGGCCATGGACGGGGGAGGGGCTCTGATGAACCAGAGCATCCACTACGCCGATCTGGTTTGCTGGCTCTGCGGCCAGCCCGAGGTTCTCTCGGCGTACTGCGCCACCGTTGCCCATGACATCGAGGTTGAGGACCTCGCGATGGCACTGCTCCGCTTCGATAGCGGGGCGCTCGGGATGCTGGAGGCGAGCACGGTGGCCTTCCCCGGCTTCCCGACGACGCTCGGATTAGTGGTACAGAGGGGACCATCGTCTTGGAGAACGGCGCGATGGTGACGGCCGCGCTCCAAGACGGCGACGAGAGCGCGACCGAGGGCGATGTCAGTGCCTTGGATTTTCCAGGCGGTCACCGAGCACAGCTGGCCGACATCACCTCTGCGATCGCCGACGGCCGGCCGCCGTCTGTGAGCGGCGAAGACGGCTACCGGGCCCTCAAGCTCGTCCTCGATATTTACGGAGCTGCCGGCTGGGGGCCTGCCGAAGTAGGACCTCCGTAAGCTCGCAATTCCCAAACGGGGCAGTGGCTCGGGCTATCGGAACACCGTCCCCACTAGAGCATCGTCCGCTCTAGAACGCCGCCCGCTCTAGAACACGACGGTCTTGTGGCCGTGCACGAGGACACGGTCCGTCAGGTGGAGGCGGACCGCCCGGGCCAGTACCACGGTCTCGAGGTCGCGGCCGGTCTGTGAGAGGTCGCTCACGCCATCGCGGTGCGACACGCGCGCCGTGTCCTGGTCGATTATCGGGCCCTGGTCCAGCTCGGCGGTCGCGTAATGGGCTGTGGCCCCGATCAGCTTCACGCCCCGGGCGTGAGCCTGGCGGTAGGGCTGGCCGCCCGAAAAGGCCGGTAGAAAGGAATGGTGGATGTTGATCACCCGGGACGGGTATTGGTCGATGACGCGTTCGGATAGGACCTGCATGTAGCGCGCAAGCACCACCAGCTCGACGTTCGCATCGGCGAGCGCCTCGAGCAACGATCCCTCTTGGTCGTCACGGGATTGTTTGGCGACAGGGAGGTATTGGAAGTCGATCCCGAACCGGCTCACAAGTTCGGCGTGGTCGCGGTGGTTGGAGGACACGAGCACGGGCCGGCCGGGGAGCTCGTGGGCGTACCAGCGGCCCAGTAGGTCGACCAGGCAGTGAGGCTGGCGCGAGACGAGCACGGCAACCCGCCGCTCCTCGTCGGAGTAGCGGACGGACCATTTCATTTTGAGCGGGGCGGCGACCTCGGCTAGGGCCTGCGAAAGCCCCTCCCGCGACAGCTTGAAGCCGGCCAGGCGGAACTCGACTCGCTGGAAGAACATCTCCTCCTCTTCGTCGGTGTGCTGGTCCGCCTCGGTGACGTCCCCGCCGTTGCGATAGATGAACTCGGCAATTGACGCCACTAGCCCCGGGCGGTCAGGGGCCGAGAGGAGGAGCCGCGCGGTCGGCCCGCGCGTCGGCTCGTTGGAGGCGCTTCGCTTGTGTTCGCTCACGGTTGACAAGCGTGCCACGATGGCGGAGGTGAGCGCCCGTCCACCGAGCGAGCTGACCCGGAGAGCACTGGCCCGGGGAGGCCTGGCGCGCAGTGACCTGGTCCCCATGGAGGTGCCCGGTCGCATCGCGCGCCTGCGAGAGCTGCTGGACGGGGCCGGCTGCGAGGCGCTCCTTATTTCCAGTCACTCGAACATCCGCTACCTCACGGGCTTCACCGGTTCCGCGGGCCTCCTCATTGTGCGCGCCGACGACGCCGTTATCGTCACCGACGGGCGGTACGGGGAACAGGCGCCGGCGGAGCTTGCTCTTTCCGGTGCGCCCGCCCGTGCAGAGGCCCTGGGAGGCGCCGAGCAGGTGGAGCTGTTGGGGGAGCTCGTCAAGGGCATCGCGAGGCTCGGCCTGGAGGGCGAGCATGTGAGTTGGGCGCGCCTTCGGAGGTGGTCCGAGGGCTGGGCCAAGGATGTCGAGCTGGTGCCGACGAGCGATCTCGTCGAGGGCCTCCGGGAGCGCAAGGACGCCGGAGAGATAGCCCGCATCGCCGCCGCCGCCGCCATCGCCGACGCGGCGCTTGCGAGCGTGCGGCCGATGCTCGCCGAAGTCCCGACAGAGGCCGAGGTGGCTCTCGCCCTTGACACCGAGATGCGGCGCTTGGGTGCCGAGGAGGCTGCTTTCGAGACGATCGTGGCCGCAGGGCCGAACGCCGCCGAGCCTCACCATCACCCTTCGCCTCGCAAGATCGGCAACGGGGAGCTCGTGGTCGTCGATTTCGGGGCGAGAGTCGACGGCTACTGCTCCGACATGACCAGGACCATCCGTACCGGCCGCGCCCGTGACCTGGCGCCCGAATTAGCGCGGGTGGCCGCGGCGGTGCTCGCGGCCCAAGACGCGGGTCTTTGCGCCGTGCGCGACGGTGTCGCGGCCGCCGAGGTCGACAGGGCCTGC